>JAZTZF010000001.1:0-1994 GCA_045637325.1 Eubacteriales bacterium
AAATGAAAGAGTTTCTTGATGACCTGACTACACGAGATCAGCGAATGATGTTTGCCGTTCTGACTATGGTTCATACCGCAGATACGAAAGAGCAGCTTGACAACGACACCGAAGCGATTTTGACCACCGCAAGAAAGCATCTTTGTCAGTTTGCCATTTTGAAGTATCAGCAGATGGACGGTCTTAATACGGTTATGCCCTTCGGTGTGCGAAAGATAAACAACTTCCGTACTCTTACCACCGAATCCTTGGCGGTATTTATTCCGTTCCGTGTGCAGGAGATTTATCACGAAAACGGTATTTATTACGGACAAAATATTATAAGCAAAAATATGATTATTGCCGATAAGAAGCAGTTGCTTAACGGCAATTCTTTTATTTTAGGCGTTTCGGGTTCGGGTAAGAGCTTCACCGCAAAGGGCGAAATGGTTTCAATTATCCTTGCAAACCCCGATGCGGATATTATCGTAATCGATCCCGAAAGAGAGTATTCCAAACTTGTCGAGTCTATGTCCGGCGAAGTAGTAAGAATTTCCGCAACATCGAACAACCATATAAACGCTATGGCACTTAACAAAGAATACGGTGACGGCGCAAACCCCGTTATTCTCAAATCCGAGTTCATTATGTCCTTGTGTGAACAGCTTATCGGCGGTAATTCTCTCGGTGCAAAGCAGAAGTCTATTATTGACCGTTGTACCGCAAGTGTTTATCGAACATATCAGCAGAACGATTACACGGGTACTGTTCCCACCTTGAAAGACCTTCGTGCGGAGCTTTTAATGCAAAGCGAACCCGAAGCAAAAGAAATAGCACTTGCTATTGAATTATTCACCCACGGTTCTCTTAACACCTTCGCACAGAACACAAACGTAGATACACAAAGCCGTCTTATCTGTTATGACATTCTTGACCTCGGTAAACAGCTTATGCCCATCGGTATGCTTGTTGTCCTTGACTCTATTCTTAACCGTGTTACCCAAAACCGAGCGAAAGGCAGAACCACATATATTTTCATTGACGAAATATATCTGCTTTTCCAACACGAATATTCTGCAAACTTCCTCTTTACCCTTTGGAAACGATTGAGAAAATACAATGCCTTGGCTTGCGGTATTACACAGAACGTTGATGACCTTTTGCAGAGCCATACCGCAAGAACGATGTTAGCGAACTCGGAATTTATTATTATGCTTAACCAAGCATCCACAGACAGAATCGAGCTTGCGAAGCTGTTGAATATCTCCGATCTGCAGATGTCGTATATTACCAACGTGGAAGCAGGACACGGACTTATTAAGGTGGGCAGTTCGCTTGTTCCTTTCGTAAACAAGTTTCCGAAAAATACTCAGTTATACAAATTGATGACAACCAAACCCGGAGAGAGTTCATAACTCTCTCTTGGTTTTTTGAAAGGAGAAAAAATGCAAAAGAACCTTCTGCTTTCTGCGTTTGCGCTTTTGCTGTCTATACTCATTATCTCGGTTACGGTTATATGGGATTACCACAAAACTAATTCCGAGCAGGAAGATCTTTATGATAGTCTTGCAAGTACCGTTTCTGTAAATGAAGCAAGCGATGACAAAAGCGAAACAAGCGAAGAAAGTATAATCGAAACGTCAAATACCTCTACCCCCGATACTCATATAGAGATGCCGCAGGTGAAGCAAATTCTTCCCGAATACGAGGAATTGTACGAACAGAATCACGATATTGTGGGTTGGATAAGCATTACCGATACGAAAATAAACTATCCCGTTATGCAATCATTAAATGCGCCTAACTTTTACCTTAATCATTCTTTCGATAAGACACCTTCGGATTACGGCTGTCCTTACGTTCAAGAAAACTGCGACGTTCAAAAACCCTCTGACAACATCGTTATTCACGGACACCACCTAAAAAACGGTTCTATGTTCACTGACCTTATGAAGTTCAAGGATAAAGAATTTTGGGAAGAACATAAAAGGATTACTTTTAATACCCTTACCGAA
>JAZTZF010000002.1:0-5027 GCA_045637325.1 Eubacteriales bacterium
GTGATGCCCTAAAAATCTTCGATTTTCAGGGGATCCCCTTCACCGCTCACAAAACTCCAAAGTGTAAAAATCGACGCACATGTCGCCGATTTTTACATTTTTTATTTATAATTTGGTTCTGCCAACAAATCTGTTACGACAAACAAAATTGCTTTCCTACCGAAAATATGCTATAATTCTTGTAACGTTTTGCGTTTTTCTCAATCTAATAGTTGAAAGGGCGGTGAGAATGTGACTGAATTCGAAAAACTTTTTGATGACAGCCGAGAGTTAATTTTCAAATATTTAATGAAAATGACGCGGGATGCATCACTTTCCGAGGAACTGACACAAGAGACCTTTTTTCGTGCATATATGAATTTTGCCTCGCTGAAAGACAAAGAAAAATCGTTTGTTTGGCTATGTCAGATCGCAAAAAACACCTATTATGCATACTACAACGAACAAAAGAAAAAAGCACCTATTGACGAATATGCCAATTTAACCGACGGGACGGACATCGAAGAATCGTTCTTGCAAAAGGAACTTTCCAAAAAGGCGCTTTCCTATTTGCACGACCTGGAAGAACCGTACAAAGAGGTTTTTATGCTCTCGGTCTTCGGCGGATTTTCGTTTAAGGACATCAGCGGCATCTTCGGAAAAAGCGAAAGTTGGGCACGTGTTACATTTTACCGAGCAAAACAAAAACTATTAGAAAAAATGAGGTAACAGTATGAATTGTAATCTTGTTAAAGACCTTATCCCGTTGTATATCGACGGATGTTGCAGTGAAGAAAGCAAAAAAATCGTCGAAGAGCATATCGAAAATTGCAAAAGCTGCAAACAGCTTTTTGAAGATATGTCTTCAATGTCTGACGTGGTTTCGGTATCAAAACCGTCAGCCGCGATGAGCAGGATAAACGATTGGAAAGCGTCGGTTTTGCAATCGGTTCTCTTGTTCCTTTCGTTTGCCGTTATAACAATCGGCGTTGCATTGGAATCGCAAACACCGTTAGGTCTGATGAACGGTTTTTGGGCATTCAACCTTGTTATTCCAGCAACCGGATTTATGCTTTCGTTGGCAAACTGGTATTTTGTTCGTCTGTATGAAAACAGAAAATGTTTCTCGACTTCCGCACTCATTTCGACTCTTTTGATAGCGGTATGCGGTTATGTTTGGGCGGCGTTTCATTACGGATTATTCAAACCCTTCTTTGATCTCTCGTTCTTTACTTTTGGCGGAATCGGAATTGTATTAACGGCAGTCCTTTGTATTTTGTCTAAAATCCTATCGAATAAATATGCAGAAATGCTGGGCAAAGAATAGGATATTTAAAGAATAACACGCAAGTAATCCGAAGTATTTTTCGATAATATGTCCTAACCTAAAATCCCCTATTCTTAGGGGATTTTTTCGTTATTCGACACAAAAAAACTATGCTTCCGAAATATTGTTGGGAAGCATAGTTTTTTATACAAGTGATTATTTACGTGTTTTAAGCGGCTCTCTTTTTCGCATAGAACAGCACGAAGCTGGCGAGCATCAATACCGCGCCGATTACGGTAAAGAGTTTAGTACCTGCACCGCCGGTTGACGGAAGAACAACGCCGTTGATATTCTCGATAACGACTACCTTTTCTGCGGTGTGGCTGTTGCCGTCTATGGTAAGCTCGAGCGTTTCGCCCATAAGGTTATAACCACTAGGTGCCTGAGTTTCTACCAAAATATACTTGCCGTGAGCAAGACCGTAAATAGCAACCTTACCGTTATCGTCCGAAGTAACCGCCGTTACCTTATCGCCCTTCATAGCGGCGTTGTTGAAGAATGATACCTTCACCATAGGCTCGACATAACCGTCGAGTGTGATCAAACCCTCGCCTTCGGCAACTTCCTCTGCCGTAGCGGCACGATACAGCTCGAATACTGCACCCGAGAGTACCTCGGAATTATCCTGAGAGTCTACTTTTAACAGATTTGCCGCGCCTGTATAAACAACAGGCTTGTCCGACTCTACATCGAAAACAAAGTTGACCGAATTGGTGTATTTTAGGGATGCCTGATTTGGGATCTCCTCGGCCATTTCGGCGTTGGCATTTATCTGTGCATCAAAATATACGCGCAACATGCAGTCGTCGATATTATTATCGCCTATATTCATGGCGATATTGCCCATGCCGGTTTTTGTAAGCTCGACACTGAAGAAATCGGAGGGATTGCCCTCGGCAAGAGAATCTACATCGTCTACCGTTACTTTATAGTCGGTATCGGCAGCGAGCGTATACAGCACGGTTTCGCCGTCTGCGGTTTCTACGTTCACCTTTACGTTGCCGACATAATCAAGGCGGTTATCAAGGGTATCGGATATCACAAAGGACTTACCTGTATAAATATCCTCGGGAACGTTTGTACCGATGATCCAAGTGTGGTTGGAGTATGCATCCACGGTGGAGCTGTTATTGCCTATAAAGTTAATATCTTTTTCGATTCGTACACTGCCCTTTACGTCGTTCTTCGGCTGTACGGTGATCTCGTAATCATATCCGTTGCCTGCGGCATTTGTAGTGGGAACAAACACATAGAAGGGATCGACAGGAGCTTTGATAGCCGGATGAGGACGCTCGACAACCAAATATACGCCGTCGGGCATGCCGTGCTGTGTGAAGTTAACCGTGGCGTAACCGTTTTTATCGGTGATAACAACAAAATCGGATATATTAGGGCAAACAAAATCCTCGGGTTCGGGAAGTTCGACCAAGCCGTGACGGTAGTCATCAAGCTCTGCCGCCAGATAGATATCAAAGGTAATGCCCTCCAGCGGATGACGTCCGTTCTCGATCTGAGTGGTTTTGTAAAAATGAAGCACACGCTCGTTGGTCGCAATCACTTCGGCATGTACCGGCATACGGCTGTCGTCAATACCGATCATCGTCTGCGCAGTCTCGCGGTCACCCAAAGCATCGTACAAGAAGGCATCTAAAGCAGTCTGGTATCCGTCGATTGCCAGAGTAAGCTCGTTGTTTGCTATATTCGCAGGAACATTTTCGATTGTCATGCGGACAACCTGCTTGCCGTCCGAAAGGGCGGTGCTGACATAATGTGTTTTATCAAGAACTGCACTGATCGTAAGAGTATCTCCTGCAGCCATATCTACGTCAACTGTAGTGGTAACCGACACGTCATACGTACCGTCGCCGTTTTGAGTGACAACCGGACTTTGTATATTCAAAAATGATGCTGCCGAAACCGATTTTGCTTTCGGCGCCATAGGCTCAAGAGCAAGCAAGTAGTCGTAAACCGCTTTGATCCTTGAATTGAGGTAGGCATCCGATTCCGGTGCAAGATTTACCTGACCGTAAGAGGATACAGTATAGTCTATATGACCGTTTTCGCGCTCTTCGTTACAAATATCATAGTATTTTGTAGCACTTCTCATTTTAGTGGTATAGATGGTACGAACGAAATCAGGGAACTCCAAACGAGTGCCGTGAGCCGCCTGCCAAATGGCGGTCTGCGTACCCGAAATCGCCTCACCTATAGTAAGATCGGGAATACCTACCGCCGCACCGAGTTCCTGCAATTTTTCGTCAACTCGGACTGCATGAGCCTCCATAGTTTCGTTAGCTATGGGGATTATATAAAAACCGTTCCAGACGATTGCGCGAAGCAGACCTGCAGCGTTGGCGGCATAAGTCGAATCTTCGAGATTAAGACGGCGGTAACGGTTATCCGGAAGAGCGCCTACCTTAATGTCGGTACAATAAGTCGGTATTACCTCGTTAGTTATTGTATTGTACATCGAAAAAATGTTACTCTGTATGTAACTGGGGGAATTATCAAATATATAGTCCGATACATACGGGCTGAAGTACTGCAAGTTAGCGCCGTCATATCCATCGTCATCTACATTATATGACAATACATATGTATAGACCGGTGTGTACTCCTCGTCCGCCGCGCTTGAAAAGACTGCAAATGATGCCGACATTAACAGCAAAACAGCCAACAGCATCGGCAATACGCGCCTATATAATTTCATATTTATTCCTCCGATTTTTCGTCGAATATACTTTCAAGCATTCTAAACCGATTAATTATACACCATTAAAATGATTATGTCAACCCCATATCTTTGCCGTTTGTGAATGATTTTCGACTTTTTAGTTAATTTTTAATTATAAACCACCTGTTCCATGTTCCATTCTGCGATAAGATATATAACATAGTCGGGCTGTTCTTTTTGCATAAGGTTTTTCTGCCATGTATAATTCCACATGCCTATGTAATGGGTGTTGTTCATTCTCTCGGGCAGGATATCATATATTCCGGCGCAATAGGAATCGCGGTATACGACACAAGATGGCAGGTCTTTTCTATCCGTCTTGAACACCTTTTCCTCGGTTGTAAGATCGTTATATATAAGCTGCATACCTCTGTAGCGCGGTACAGCGGTTATGGAAGAGGGAGCATCGAAATTGAATTCTCGGTAATACCCGTATTCTTTTACATCCACCTGAGGAATACCTAAGTATAAGCAGGCATCCGCGCTTGTGTAATAATCGGCGGTCCAAGTGAATTCATCTATATCTCTGGGCGTGGCACTCGGGAACCGCTTTGAAATATGCTCGAACAGTTCCACATACCCCAAATATGCGCCGTAATCCGCCCAATGGCTGTCGAGCTTGTAATAAAGAGGCATTTCGTCATTTTTGTGTTCCGTAAAGGTTTCTCGCAGATCGATAACCGTGGCTCCGCCGTTCTCTAGCCCCTCTATTACCTGATCAAGCCTTGTTTTTCCGGTACCTTTGTTGTAGCTGTCGGGTACAAGCTCGGGATAGATCGTCATTGCCGAGGGGACTATCATATAAATTATCTCTGCATTTTTGTTATACTCGTGAAGCTGTTCAAGGCGGCTCTTAACGCGGTTGGTCATTCCGGTGATTATATTGTGTCCGTAAAGGTTGCCTCCACGATAATCCGGCACCATTTTTTCGAGGAAAAACTGAAACGCATAGTTACTCCCGATAGCACGGGTGCCCTTATCTGCAGG
>JAZTZF010000003.1:0-3989 GCA_045637325.1 Eubacteriales bacterium
CGGAGAGATTGAGACCATACCGCCAAGTTCTTCTCTCAGGACTGTATTTCCGTATATCATAAATCCGACTACGATAACAATGTAACTGTGTGCGCAAAACATAGTTACTTTGGGAAGCCAGCTTCCCGATATTGCGATTTCAAAAGCTAAGAACACGAGTATGTAAAGTAACGGTGCCTCGGCTTCTCCGTATTCGGCAAAGGAAAATGAGATTGCGTAGCCGCCAAATTCTTTGATATTCAGCGAGGAAAGAAAAAACAAAATCATAAGTGCTATGCCCGAGAACGTAACTATTCGGTTAATTGTTTTTGAGATATTATTCTGCATATTTCCTCCATATGAATGAGTTATCAATAAAACGATATCACAAAATGTGATAATTGCCAATATCTCAACGTGTGATAACTTATAATAATAAAAAAGGAGGAGTTTATGAGATTAAAAGATTTACGAGAAGATAACGATTTGACTCAAAAAGCGATAGCAGGTAAACTCCATATCCGTCAAAACACGTATTGCCAATATGAAAACGGACAACGTCAGGTGCCTATAGAACATCTTATAAAACTTTCGCTTTTCTACAACGTTTCGGTTGATTATATACTTGAAATGACCGATGTAAAAACTGCATATCCGCGCAAAAAATAATCTTCCGAACAGCGATATACACCCCGTGTTATATCGGCGATGCTGTAACAATAAGCGTTTTTGCAGGATTGCAAAAAAAATTAAATATAATCTATCAAATTTATAGTGATTTTCGAAATTGCCCACATATTATAAGTAGGAGATAGAATCGAAAAAAGGGTTGTCAAACTCGCCTATTAAGAAACAAAGGGGATGATCTATAGAATCACAAGTATTTGAAAAGCTTTGCGATGAAGAAAAATCTAAATAACCGAAAGGAGTTGCAATCTTATATGAAAAAAATACTGTTATTCTTGGTTTCTTGTTTGGTGTTTCTTATGTTTCCTTTCTCTTCAATGGCCGAAAGCGCGTTCGGTACAGCGAGTGATGTCGATTTTCCGGCGATCGAAACGCCGTATTATATCGAAGGAGAATTGATCGTTTGGACAAATGTTTATGTCGAACCCGTAACATGCAAGGATGGCGAAAGTGTTGACTTTTTCGGTGTCGACGTTGCGTGTATAGAGCCTTTGTTTAGCGTAACCGATAGGGGTGTTTCTAAGTGGAGTGTATTATCAAAAAATAAATTTCCATATTGTTTGCAACTAAGCGACGACCGCAATGCCGTTAATGCCGCCGAAACACTTGCCGAGGAATCATGCATATTGGAAATCGACTACAATTATGTGATCGATAAGCCGATAGAAAATAAGGCCGTTGCGTCCGGCTCGAAAGATTCTGTCAATTCGGGGACCGGCGTTGATTACACTCAGTGGGCGCATGAATATTTATCCGTAAATTCCGTGTGGGAAATGGGTTTTTGCGGTTCGGCCAGCATAAAAGTTGCAGTGCTTGACACGGGATTTGTCGAACATGTCGATCTGCAAGATAATCTCGATATGTCGCTTGCCTACGATGTGTATTATGACGATACCGATGTTACTACTGCAAATAGCCACGGAAACCGTGTCGCGGGAATAATCGGTGCTGATTTCGATGACGGCGGAGTTAACGGAATCTGCCAAAACGTGACAATGATACCTATCAAAATCGCTAATGATACGACCGCCACTTCGACTGCTTCCGCACAGCTAAAAGGAATAAACAAAGCCATAGAATTGGGCGCGGATATTATAAATCTCAGTTTTAGCATGTCCACATATTCCGAACTTATAATTCAAACAATAGAAGACAACAACATATTATTTGTCACCAGCGCCGATAACGATGGGGTTGATATTACAAACGGCTCTGGATGCAAACGAAACGATAGCCCTAACTGGATCGTTGTGGGCGCAATGACAGAGCAAGAGGAAAAACGCTCTAATTCTAATTACAGCAGCATATATGTAGACTTGTTTGCACCGGGTGAAAACAACTGGACTACCTCAATAAATAATGACTATGATTATATAGGTCATACTTCCGGAGCAACTCCGCATGTGACGGCTGCCTGTGCATTGCTTATGTCCGTGGCTACACACAAGACCCCTTTGCAAATAAGGCAGTTGCTGCTTGATAACGTAAAAGAAATCGACGGGTTTGACGAATATTGCGTTACCGGAGGAACGCTTTCGATTGTGAACGCGATAAATGCGTTATATGAAGAAAATCGCGGTGCGTATACAAAAGGCGATGTATCCGGCGATGGATATGTAGACGAAATAGACTATTTGTTTTGTAAAAGAATATGTTTGAATACCTTGACACCCAGCGATGCACAGTTGAATGCGGCAGACGTTGACGGCAACGGCACGGTTAACGCAGTTGATTATATTTTTATAAACCGTTATTGCGGAAAAACCTATTATTTTGCACCGTTTTAATATTGTTTCTTGTAATTTATTCTAAAAGGAGGCATATTTATGAAAAAGAAAATCTCGTTTTTACTCGCAACCGTCTTTGTATTCTCGGCATTGATATTTTGCGTTTCTGCCGACACGAATGAAACGCCCGAAGAATACATAGCGTACCAAGGCGCTCTTTATCTAAAGGAAGAATTGATTGTTGCTTCTGCGGAATTTTTTAATCCCGAGGATTTCGTAGGAGAAGGTCCGTTCGATTTTATGGGATTGTCGATAATGTCATTGGAAATTATCGTTCCGTCCAAACAATTAAACGGCGAAACGGAAGTGTATCTGATAAAGCTTGCTCCCGACGTTGATACGTTAGGTGCATTCGAAAGTATCAAGAAAAACGAAAGTGTGATCGAAGTTCTTCTGAATTCCGTGGTATATCCCGATGAGGATTGGGGGCAGGAACAAAATTCACCCGAGGGATCGCCGTTTATCGGTATGGGCGAAGCAGAACTCAAAGAACATTGGAGATTTGCTCCCGATGAAATCACGCTTTGCTTAGAAGAGGAAATAGACCTTGACGAATTCAAAGGAGACGGACCGCATTATCTTTACGAAGTATCTATCGGAAAAATAAACCGTGTTGAATCGGAGGATTCGTTCGTATACAACGTAAAACTCGGACAGCAGGACATGAGAAACTGTGATGCGCTTGCCGTTTTCGAATCTAACGAGAACGTTAAATGGGTCGAATATACAAGTTACTATGGCAACGGCGATGTAAACCGAGACGGCGCGGAGAATTCGATCGACTATCTTTTAGTAAAGCGCATGTGCTTGAACACGTATATGCCTAACAATCTGGAGCTTGGCTATGCTGATGTCAATTTCGACAGCGAAGTTAATTCGATCGATTACCTGCTTGTCAAGCGAAATATACTCGGAACAAATAACAAATAAATCAATCCAAACAAAAATCTCCCGAACGGTTATTGATCGGGAGATTTTGTTTATTTCTTAAACCTATCAAAGAAGTTCTTACTTTTTGCGTGGTTTTTATCGTTCATGCTTTCGTTAAATTCTTTCAAAAGTTCTTTCTGCTTTTTAGAAAGACCTTTCGGCGTTTCGATAACAACGGTAACCAGCAGATCGCCTCTTGATTTGCTGTTGATCCTCGGAACACCCTTTCCGCGCACCGAGAAGGTCGATCCGCTTTGCGTGCCCTCGGGTATGGTAAGCTCGCCTTTGCCGTCGGGGGTAGGGATGGTTATTTTTGCGCCCAATGCCGCATCGGCAAAGGTTATTGGGAGCTCATAACGGATATTGTATCCCTCGCGCACAAAAAGGTCGTGCTTGCGTATAGCAACCTGTATCAAAAGGTCGCCGCTGGGACCGCCGTTTGCACCGCAATCGCCCTGACCGTTAAGCGCGATGCGCTGACCGTTATCTATACCTGCAGGGATATTAACCTCGAGCGTTTTGCTTTTTCTCACCGTTCCGCTTCCGCGGCATTCACGGCAGGGGGTCTGAATATTTTTGCCCGTTCCGCCGCATTCGTCACATGCC
>JAZTZF010000004.1:0-15400 GCA_045637325.1 Eubacteriales bacterium
GTAGTTGTTTTTTGTCGATATATTGCTTCGCAATGCGATATTTTTTCCTGACGGAAAAATCGATATATTTACCTAACGGTAAATTCGATATGATATAAATCCCTTCACGCCTCGAAGGGCATATCGCGTGCGCAGCACATATCGAACGCCGAAGGCGTATATCGAAAATGCCGTTAGGGATTTATATCGCTGCATTGTGTCCTTTAGAACACAATGCTAATTGACAGCTGTTTTTGTTATACCTGATAATTTACTTCTTTTCTTCTATAGCTATACGCGCACATACGGTGAGCAAATCTGCCGCAATGGCAAGCTCCTCGCAGGACGGGAAGGTGGGTGCGATACGCAACTTGCTGTCCTCGGGGTCTATACCGTAAGGGAACATGGCACCCGCGGGAGTTATAACAAGACCTGCCTCGGCACAAAGCTCAACAGTGCGTTTTGCGGTACCGTTAGGGAGTGATAAGGTGAAGAAATATCCTCCGTTGGGAACCGTCCACGACACACCGTCACAGCCTGCAAATCCGCGTTCAAACGCCTCGTAGATTATTTGGAACTTGGGGCGGATGATGTTCATATGAACCTTAAGCTGTGCAACGACGTCATCGTAGCACTTAAATATGCGTGAATGTCTGAGCTGGTTCAATTTGTCGTGACCGATAGTCTGAACCTTGAGCGCATTGAGAATGCGTTTGATATTGCGCGGACTTGATGCGATGCAGGATATGCCCGAGCCGGGGAAGGTTATCTTGGATGTAGACGCAAACTCGAAGAACATGTCCTCGTTGCCGTATTTTTCTGCCTCGGAGAATATCTCTACAAGTTCATCGGGCGTATCGGTAAGATCGTGAAGCACGTAGGCGTTATCCCAGAAAACACGGAAATCCTTTGCCTTGGGGCGCAATGCCGCGATTCTGCGTACCGTTTCTGCCGAATATGTACAACCCAAGGGGTTTGCGTATTTCGGAACGCACCACATGCCTTTTATGGTTTCGTCGGAAGCGACAAGCGATTCCACCATGTCCATATCGGGGCCGTCATCGTAAAGCGGAATATTTATCATATTTATGTCAAAATATTCGCATATTGCAAAATGCCTGTCATAACCGGGAACAGGGCAAAGGAAGGATATCTTTTCGTACTTCGACCAGGGTTTGCAGCCATCCTCGACGGGATGAAGCATAGAGCGCGCAACCGTATCGTACATAAGGTTAAGACTGGAGTTACCGCCGACGATTATATAATCGGAAGTGACGCCGAGCATCTCCCCGAAAAGACGTTTCATTTCGTTAATTCCGTCAAGACCGCCGTAGTTGCGGCAGTCGCCGCCGGTTTCGGAAAAGCATTCCTCGTTGCATTTTACTGCGGTGAGCAGACGCTCTACCGTAGAAACCTGCTCGGGCGAGGGTTTGCCGCGCGACATGTCGAGCTTAAGTCCCAACGCCTTATATTCTTCGTATTTTTTCTGAAGTTCGATAATATTCATCGTTTGTCACCTCTGAACAACTATATAGGAAAACAATATACAATAATCATTAAAATTCTGCACTGCCGGTAGTTCTGTGGAACGGCTCAACGTCACGAATATTTGTTATACCGGTGATATACATAATAAGACGCTCAAATCCCAGACCGTAACCTGCATGCTTCACGCCGCCGTAGCGACGAAGATCGAGGTACCACCAATAATCCTCTTTGTTAAGTCCAAGCTCGGCAAGGCGTGCTTCGAGAACGTCAATACGCTCTTCTCTCTGCGAACCGCCGATAAGCTCGCCCACGCCGGGTACAAGCATATCTGCCGCGGCAACCGTCTTTCCGTCGTCGTTCAGACGCATGTAGAACGCCTTGATCTCCTTGGGATAATCGGTTACGAACACAGGCTTGCCGTACACGGTTTCGGTAAGATAACGCTCGTGCTCGGTCTGGAGGTCGCAACCCCACTCTACGGGATAATCGAACTGCTTGCCGCTGTTTTTGAGTATTTCTACCGCCTCGGTATAGCTTACGCGGACAAAATCGCTGTTGACGAGTGCATTTAATCTGTCGAGCAGACCCTTGTCGATAAATTTATCGAAAAATTCCATTTCCGAAGGACATCTGTCAAGAACGTATTTTATAACGTACTTTGTCATTTCCTCGGCAAGTGTCATATAATCGTCAAGATCGGCAAAAGCTATTTCGGGCTCGATCATCCAGAACTCTGCCGCATGACGCGCGGTATTGGAGTTCTCTGCACGGAAGGTGGGACCGAAGGTATATACGTTAGAATATGCAAGCGCAAAGCATTCTGCCTCTAACTGACCCGAAACGGTAAGGTTTGCCGATTTTCCGAAGAAGTCCTTGGAAAAATCAATGTTGCCCTTGTCGTCGCGCGGAGGGTTGGACATATCGAGCGTTGTTACACGGAACATTTCGCCCGCGCCCTCGCAGTCGCTTGCCGTGATTATAGGAGTGTTAACGTAAACGAACCCCTTGTCGGCAAAGAAGCGGTGGATACCCTGAGCGGCAACCGAACGCACGCGGAAAACGGCATTGAAGGTATTTGCACGGGGGCGAAGATGTGCCACCGAGCGCAAAAACTCAAACGAATGGCGTTTGGGCTGTATGGGATAATCGGGAGTAGATTCGCCCATTATCGTAATTACCTTTGCTTTTAACTCAAAAGGCTGTTTCGCACCGGGGGTAAGCTCGATTATACCCTCGGCGATTATAGATGCCGGTATATTAAGCTTTGCAACCGCCTTGTAATTATCTATTATATCGTTCTCGAACACTATCTGAATATTTTTGAAACATGTGCCGTCGTTAAGCTCGATAAAGCCAAACGCATTGGAGGAACGGATGGTTTTTATCCAACCGCCGAGACGGACAGTCTTGCCGCCGTACGTTTGGGGATCGTCATAAATATCGCAAACACGTGTTAAGGTTTCTTTTATTGCCATTTTCAGAAATACCTCCAAAATTCAGTTCTTATAATTATAACACCGCTTTTTCCGCATTGCAAGCGTTTTTTTCTTTTTGCGTTTATTTTTCTCCGAAAATGTTGAAAATAATCGGCGTTTGTGATACTATAGAGCATAGTTAATGGTTACAGAAGAGGTCAAAATGACTATATACGAATTGTTGAACCCCGAAAAAGAATATCTAAAGGGCAAAAAGGCATTTATATTTGATATGGACGGAACGCTGATCGATTCGATGGCGTACTGGCGCAAAAACGCCACAGACAATGACGAGATATCAAAATACAAGTCATTTTTGCACTATTTGCTCGAGAAATACAACACCGTGATCGAACCGAAAAAACACGCTGTGGAATTTTTAAGGTTCCTGCACGAAAACGGCATACCCGTTTGCATCGCATCCGATACGCCGAGAAGGCTATCCCAAGGCTTTTTCGACCGTCATCCCGATTTTGACGAGTTTATAGAGTTTTATGCCGACAGCGAGATGGTGCAGACCTATAAATTCGATTCCCCGAAAATTTATGAATATTCCGCCGAAAAGCTCGGTTTTTCGAAAGAAGAATGTCTGGTGTTCGAGGACAACCTGTCCTCTGTTCTGTCGGCGGCAAACGCAGGGTTTGACGTAGTGGGCGTTTTTGATCCCGAAAACGCCGCAAATGCCGAAACGATAAAAGCCGCAAGCGTTGATTACATTTACGATATGTCCGAAATGATGAAGAAATAATACTTACGCCAATACAAAAGAACATCCCCCGAAAGCCTTATTTATCGCTTTTGGGGGATATTTTTTGTTGTAAGGAGTTATAATTCCATTGTGGCAGCTGCCAATAATTTTGCGCGGGAAGCAAGTGATCCTATATCGGCATATTCGTTGATAGTGTGGCAAAAATCACCGCAAGCGCCCACGGCACATACACTCGGCACGCCTGCCAATTGGGTGTATGCCGAGTCGGATCCGCCGCCGCTTTCGATAGGTACGAGTGTACCCAAACCGTATTTTTCGGAGGTGGATTTAAGATGCTGAAACAGTTTTTCGGTAGCCTCATCATGGAGCATAGGCTGGCGCTTGGAGGTCAAAACAAGCTCGGTCTTTGTGCCCTCTACATAGGATTTGTATGCAACCTCCTCCAAAACTGCCGTTGCGGTTGCAAATTCATCGCTGTTCGAAACACGCACGTCAACAACCACCTCGCAATGCGCGGGTACGATATTGGACTTTGTTCCGCCGTTTATAATTCCGCAATTATATGTAATTCCGCCGGCTTTGCTTTGCGATTCGAGCGCGAGTATCTTATGTGCCGCCTCGCGCACCGCGCTTGCGCCGTTAAAATAATCAATCCCCGCGTGCGCCGCTTTTCCGGTTATATCCATACGGTAGCGCAGTATGCCTTTGCGCGATACGACCACCTCGCCCTCGCGTGATACTTCGCAGTTGAACGCCGCCTTGAATCCGCTGACCGCGTCCCTTATAACCTGCATCTCGCGTTCTCCGCCGAGACGGTTGCTTATCTCCTCATCCGAAGTCAAAAGCAATCGGCAATTCTTATCGTATCCGTTTTCGGCAAGCGCTTTCATTGCAAGCAGAGCAATAGGTATACCGCCCTTGCAATCTATCACACCGGGACCTATAAGTTTATCCCCTTCCCTTTTTACGGGCGGATATCCGAATGCGCCTTTTTGATGCACGGTATCCATATGCGCCAAAAAACACACTCCGCTTTCCGCGGTATGCTTGGTATCAACTATCAAAAAATCTCCGCAGGTATCAAACGGTACACGCTCGACGAAAATATCCAATCCGCGGGCGAAAATTTCTATCTTGTCCACCAGCGCATCGATTGCCGTCTTATCTTCCGCTACACCCTCGAGATTGCATATATCTATCCAGAAAGAAAGATATTTTTCTTTATTTTTCTCGATATAATCAAAAATCTTTTCCATAATAGCTCCCAAAATAAAGAATAAGCGATATGCCTAATAAAAACAAAAGTTTTTAAGTGCAAACCGCTTTTTTACTTCTTTAACCCGCGCGAGCCGTGCCCCCGTGAGAATGAAACCCTGCTCTGTGCAGGTGGGTGCCCTCTCCGATGCTTTAGTGCTTCCAACGTCCGCGCGCAGAATGCACGCGGGAGGCCTGCTTCACCACAGCGGAATATGAGCTCCCTTTCATTTTTGTGGGTTTTTACACAGGGAACAGTCCGAAGACTATGCACGAACTCCGCAGGTTGCAACCGCAAAAACGGTTGCAACATAGTTTACCCCCAAAAGGCAAACTTTATTTCTTATTCCTCTACGCTTCCGTCGAGATCTATCTCGCCCATGAAGGTGTCTTCGAAAGCATCTGCAACACGATCAAACTCATCGTCATCATCAATAGTAACAAGAAGTTCATCGCCGTTTTCGTCAACCTCGACCTTGAGAATAACATATTCGTCCTCATCACCATCCAGCGGAATGAGCGCAAGATACGTATTATCATCGAGAGAAAGTTCGCCCAAAAGTTCAAACTCGCTTTCGTTGCCCTCCTCGTCGGTAAGGGTGAAAATATTTTCTCTTTCCATATTATCGGCCATAAAATACCTCCGGCACAAATAATTTTTACACACTCATTTTACAACCCGAACCACCGATTGTCAATAGCATTTTGAACTTTCGAACGACATTGCCCGCGCTTATTCGCTTGTTTTCGACGGCGATTGACTTATCTGCAGTTTTGTTATATAATAAATCATCCCCATGAAGGAGGACGAAAACATGGCATTTATTCCGCGTATATATATCGCAAGCGACCGCATAGAAAACGGTAAGGCTTTTATAGACGGTTCCGACGCAAATCATATCCTGCGCGTACTCAGAAAAGTCAAAGGCGATTCGTTGCACGTCTGTGACATGCACGGTAATTCCTACAAGGCGATCATCGATGAGATAACCCCCGACGGTCTTTATGCGATTCTCGGCGAAGCAGAAAAAAACGATAACGAAATGCCTTTTAGAGTATCGGTATATCAATGCATTCCCAAAGGCGATAAGCTCGACACGGTTATACAAAAAGCCGTAGAGCTCGGCGCTTACGAAATAGTGGCGGTTATGAGCGAGCGATGCGTTGCGCGCCCCGATGCAAAAACTTTTGCAAAACGACTGGAGCGTCTTTCCAAAATAAGCGAATCCGCCGCCGCACAATGCGGAAGAAATATCATTCCGCAGGTTCGCGGAATTATCGATTATGATACGGCAATTAAAGAAATTTCCGAAAAAGACATCGGTTTTGTCTGCTACGAGGGCGACGGCACACTTCCGATAAAGGATATCCTGAAAGATACGCCCGAAACCATCGGATTCCTGATAGGACCCGAGGGCGGATTGAGCGAAAAAGAAACGGCGTCTGCAAGAAATAACAACATCGCGCTTGCAGGGCTTGGTAAGCGGATACTGCGTACGGAAACAGCAAGCGGATACGTCCTCTCGGCAATAAGCGTTTTGCTCGAAATGCAATAACATAAAATTTCACAGCTATTCACGGTCGGCGTAATACCGACCGTGTTTTTTCTTTGCTAAATGCCAGCTTTGTTCATATTGTATTCACAAAGATGGAATGAAATGTCAATTTTAACAAAAAAGGCGGCATTTTATACAAATTTTTCCGTTTTTCTTTGTTGTATTTTTGCAAAACCACTTGCATTTAATCGGAATTTAAGATAAAATCAATATGATTGTAAAGAAAGTTTTTTTGAGAGTTTATTTAATTAAAGTATGAACACTATTGTAAAGGAGAAGGTAAAAAATGAGCAATAAGTTGTTTCAAGGGTTGATTTACCAAATGAGAGAAGCGGTTGACCGCGAGATCGGCATTATAGACGATAAGGGTGTGGTTATCGCTTGCAGCCAGCTTTCCAAAATCGGAAGCGTTCATAAGGATATCCTCGATGAGCTGTCTTATAACTACGAAACCCTTGTTATCGGAGAATATACCTACCGTCCCATCGGTTCGCACGCGAGAATAGAATACATCGTGTTTGTCGAGGGCGGAGATGATACCGCAAAGAGCATTTCGGCACTTCTTTCGGTTTCCTTCTCGAACATAAAGACGCTTTATGACGAAAAATACGACAAAACCAACTTTATAAAAAATATCATTCTGGACAATATTCTGCCCGGCGATATTTATATCAAATCCAAAGAGCTTCGCTTCGACAGCGAGGTGAACCGTGTTGTAATTCTGATAAGGTTCATGAACAGCGGCGAGGTTATTCCCTACGACGTTATTCAGAACATGTTCCCCGACAAGGTCCGCGATTACGTTATCAACGTTGGCGAATCGGACATCGTGTTGGTTAAGGAACTCAAATCGGCATCCGACCCGAAATCGCTCGAGCTTATTGCCAAGAGCATCGTTGATACGGTACAGTCGGAATTCTATCTTAAGGTGCACATCGGTATAGGCTCTGTCGTTACCAACGTTAAAGAGCTTGCGCGTTCTTACAAAGATGCTCAGGTTGCGCTTGAGGTCGGCAAGGTGTTTGATACCGAAAAGAACGTTATCAACTACGAAAGTCTCGGCATCGGCAGACTTATTTACCAGCTCCCCACCACACTCTGCGAAATGTTCTTGCAGGAGGTATTTAAGCGCGGTTCGCTCGAAAGCCTTGACCGTGAAACTCTGCAGACCATCCATGCATTCTTTGACAATAATCTGAACGTTTCGGAAACGTCTAGAAAGCTGTTCGTTCACCGCAATACTTTGGTCTACCGTCTTGAAAAGATAAAGAAGCTGACCGGTCTTGATCTGCGCGAGTTCGAGCACGCAATAACCTTTAAAGTAGCTCTTATGGTTAAAAAATACCTTATCAGCAAGCCTTCCATCTATTAATTTGGTACCTAACAATGATAAAATTCGAAAATGTTTCAATGGAATACAGCAACGGCAATGCCGCGCTGAACAACGTTTCGTTGCAGATAGACGACGGAGAGTTTGTATTTGTGATAGGTCACTCGGGTGCAGGTAAAACCACACTTACAAAACTGCTCATCTGCGAGGAACGTGTTTCTTCCGGCAAGCTGGAGGTAAACGGGTTCAATCTTGAAAAGATACGTTCTTTCAGGATACCCAAACTGCGCCGCACCATGGGCGTGGTCTTTCAGGATTTTAAGCTGTTCGAAAAGATGACGGTATACGAAAACGTTGCTTTTGCAATGCGTGTTGTCGGCGCAAAGCCTTCGTTGATCAAAAAACGCGTCCCCTTCTTTTTGGACGTTGTCGGTCTGGGACACAAAGGCGACTCTTTCCCCGACCAGCTTTCGGGCGGTGAAAAACAGCGTGTAGCGTTCGCTCGCGCGTTGGTAAACAACCCCGACACCATTATTGCCGACGAGCCTACGGGAAACGTTGACACCGAGATGTCCGAGGGCATCATGGAACTTTTGATGAAAATAAACAAGCTCGGCAAGACGGTTTTAGTTGTAACCCACGACATGAACATAATCCAGCAATACAAAAAAAGAGTCATTCGGATCGAAAACGGCAGTATCGTTTCCGATAAGATCGGAGGCGATTTTACAGAATGAAGCCGAGTGTATTTTTCTACAATATAGGTCAGGGTTTCAAGGGCATTTTCCGCAACAGCGTAATGACAACGGCATCGATACTCGTTCTTATTGCCTGTATGATACTTGTAGGAACATTGTACCTTGTTATCGACACTATCGACCGCAACTTCAATGCTATTGACAATCTTAACGTTATCGAGGTTATGCTCGACAAGGATTATGACGAGGCAGAGATATTGAAAATCGGCAGAGATCTTGCCGTTATCTGCGACGAATCACCTATTGTAGATTGGAAAATGGACCTTTGGGGCGAAGACGTTTTGATCCCCAAGAAAAACGACGATATTCCGCAATCGCAGAACTTCCACTACGTTTCGGCGGACGAGCATCTTGATATGATGCTCCAGATGTACGAAGAAGACTGGATAAAAGCCATTTTTGAGTTCAGTGATGAACACGGCAACCACGAGGGCGAAAACGAGGGCATTGTTAATTCTATTGAGGACAACCCCCTGCGTCCGAGCTTCCGTATCCGTTTTATCAATCTTTCTGACTTTGACGAGGTTACAAAAGTAAAAAGCAGCATAGATTCGATAACCGTCAACGACCAAAACGGAAATATGACAGATGCTGTTGCGACAGAGGATATAAAGGACCATATAGAGCTTTACGGTAACGTGATGAGCATAAAAAACACGCTCTATATCGCAGGTATATGGCTTATGGCAATATTCTTTATTATCTCGCTGTTTGTTATTACCAACACCATCAAATTGGGCGTATTTGCGCGCAGAAACGAGATCACGTTCATGCGTCTGTGCGGTGCGACAAAGAGCTTTATACGCATGCCGTTCATTGTAGAGGGTATTATTATAGGTATTTTCTCGGCTGCAATTTCGTTCGGTATCGAGTTTTATCTTTATGAATATCTGCTGAAAGACATTGTTTCGTCGGCAACCGGTACCTCCGGTGCAAGCGGTATAATTGCGGCATCCTTCTGGGATGAATATGCATTGCTGTTGGCACTCGGTTTTGTTGCCATAGGTCTTTTTGCAGGCGTTATATCTTCCAGCATCTCGCTTAAGAAATATCTTAAGGCTTGATACAGCAGAAAAAGGAGCATAATAATGGCAAGGACAATTCGAAAATCATTAGCGTGTCTGCTATGCCTTGTAATGATTTTCTGCGCAACCGCAATAACCTCACCGTATGAATCCAAGGTTGCGGCGAGAACCATATATGATGTAGAAAAAGAAATATCGGAATATAAAAGTCAGCTTTCAAAGCTGCAGTCCGAGCTTTCTCAGATAACGAAAAACATTGCCGATCTCGAGGGTAAATCGGGTCAGACGACCAAGCTTTTGGAGCAATACCAAGGTGAGATCGAAGCGTTGGAGTTGGAAATGTCCATAAACCAAGCGATTATGGATTCCTACGACCTCAAGCGTGCAGAAGTTATCACCGAAATGGCGATTATTCAAGAAGACTACGATTATCGCGTTTCGATGTATAAAAAGCTGATGCAGTTCATATACGAAAACAGCGAGGTCAACACATTCGAACTGCTTTTCTCATCCGAGAATTTTGCCGACTATCTTACCCGACGCGACAATTTCAACGATATAATGAACGCCGCCAACGATCTTATTAAAAACATCGAGATCTCTATTGCAGACCTCGAGGTACTTGACAAAGAATTGTCGGCAACTCAGGCAAAATACGACGAGTATCTTACCGACCTGAACCGAGCCAAGCTCGAAAAAGAAAGCAAGATAAAAGAATTCGAAACCATTGCTTCAGAGCTGAATATCGACTCTAAGGATCTTTCTTCAAAGTACGGTCAGAAGAATGCTCAGATCAACTCTATAAAGGCAAAGATCAAAGAGCTCGAGGCAGAGCGTTTGAAATATTTCAATGCCAGCGCACAGTTTGTATGGCCGGTAAGAACCTCTACGTACTATGTGACAAGCCGATTCGGCTGGCGTAGCGATCCGTTCGGAAAGCCCACTTCCGAATACCACAAAGGTCTGGATATCGCCTGTGCGAAGGGCACGCCTATCTTGGCTTGTGCCGACGGTATCGTAACAAGTGCCTCGCTGAACGGCGGTTACGGTCAGTGTGTTATAATTTATCACGGCAACGGACTTTCGACACTTTATGCGCACTGCGACGACACCGGCAGAAGCGGACGACCTACATACGAGGTAAAGGTTGGCGACACCGTTAAAGCAGGTCAGGTTATCGCCTACGTAGGCACTACCGGACGTTCTACCGGCGACCACCTACACCTGAGTGTAATAAACACTAATTCATACAGTTCGATTGCAGGAAACTATGTAGATCCCGCAAAATATCTGCCGAAAGTGTACTAATACAACAGCGTTTGTTTTTAAAGAAGGGTTTAAATGTTCAAAAAAAGAATATCTCCGTTTGCATGTATATTGATCTCGGTATTTGTCTGTATTGCAACCTTTGTTGCCGTCAGCTCTTATCGGTCATTAAAGGAGAAAGACAAGCTTAACGACACCAGACAGGAGTCTGCAGGCTACGGCAAATATGATAATTTTATTGATCTTGCAGGCGACGAAGAGGAGAGATACACCAAACTTGCTCAGATGATCGCAATGTTGGAAGGTTATTACGTCCACGACTACGATACCGAAAAAGTTTGGGAAAACCTATACAGATCGCTTGTGATTTCGATCGGAGATGCCTATTCGCAATATCTTACTGCGGAGGAGTACAACGCATTGGTCGATTCCGCCGACGGAGAGTTTGTGGGTATAGGCGTTCACGCGGCATACGATATAGATACAACGGGCATTTATATTTTCGGCGTTATGCCAAACTCCCCTGCCGAAAAAGCAGGCATGCAGAAAGGCGACGTAATTATTGCCGCCGAAGGGATAAAGGCAGACGGCAATAATTATTACGACATGCTCGACAGTGTTCGGGGCGAAGCAGGCAGTGACGTTAACCTTACCGTTCTGCGCGGTGACGAGGAGATAGAGCTAAAAGTCACCCGCGCCGACGTCGAAAGCGAAAACGTACTTTACGAAAAGTTCGATAACAATATTGCATATATCCGCATACTGTCGTTTGCGGATAGTTCGGTTTCCGAGGAGTTTGCAAGCAAGATCGCAGCAGCGCAAAGCGACGGATGCGACAAGTTTATTTTTGACGTGCGCAACAACAGCGGCGGTTATTTGGAAGAGATCAACGGGGTGCTCGACCTACTGTTGCCCGAAGGTCCGATAATAAATATCGTCGACAAAAGCGGAAATACGCAGACGTATAAATCCGATGCAAACTGCATACAGGGCGAAATGGTGGTGTTGTGCAACAATACGACTGCCTCTGCCGCCGAGTTGTTTACCGCGGCGCTACGGGATTATGAGTTGGCGGAAACAGTGGGTGTTACCACCTTCGGCAAAGGCACTCTGCAAACCACACGTCTTTTAGGTGACGGAAGTGCACTTAAACTTTCCAGCGCGTTTTATAATCCGCCTTCCAACGTCAGCTACGATAAGATCGGAATAACCCCCGATCACGAAGTAACCCTTGACGAGGAATGGAATAATCGGTTTTATAAAATGCCCAAAGAATCGGACACGCAGTTGCAAAAAGCGATCGAATTGCTCGGTTCGACAAATTAATCGCATACAATATATATAATTGTTTAAGAAAAATATTTATCACATATAAAGGGAGAAAACAGCAATGGCAAAGCAAATTATCGTTTCACACGAGGGACTTAAAAAGCTCCAGCAGGAGTTAGAGCATCTTAAAACCGTAAAGCGCAAGGAAGTTGCGCAGGCAATACAGAAAGCAAGAGCATACGGTGACCTTTCGGAAAACAGCGAATACGATGAAGCAAAAAACGAACAGGCGGAAATCGAAACCAAGATCTCGCATCTTGAGGCTACACTTGAGAACGCAATTGTTCTTGATGATACCGAACTCGGTACCGACAAGGTTAACGTAGGTAACAAGGTTACCGTTCACAACATCGACGACGGCGAAGAAACCGAGTACAAGATCGTTTCCACCGCAGAAGCCGATCCTATAATGTTCCTTATCAGCGACGACAGCCCTCTCGGCAAGGCTCTTATCGGTCAGCGCAAGGGCGACAGCATTAACGTAGAAACTCCTATGGGTATTGTTAAGTACACCATTACAAATATCTCTAAATAAGATAAAGGCAGTAAAAAACATGAGCGACGAAATTAGAAACAACGCGCCTTCCAACGAGGAAGTCAATTTGGGCGACCTTCTTGCGGTAAGGCGTCAGAAGCTTTCCGACCTTCGCGAGGAGGGCAAGGATCCGTTTGTTATTACAAAATACGACGTCACACATCACAGCGACGAAATAAAAAACAACTACGAAGCACTTGAGGGCAAAGAGGTTTCGGTTGCGGGCAGACTTATGTCCAAGCGCATTATGGGCAAGGCATCTTTCTGCCACGTACAGGATCTGCCCGGACTTATCCAATGCTACGTCGCACGCGACAGCATCGGTACAGACGAATATGCATGGTTCAAAAAGTACGATATCGGCGATCTCGTGGGTATTAAAGGTACGGTATTTACCACAAAAACCGGCGAAATATCCATCCACGCAACCGAGGTAACTCTTCTTACCAAGAGCCTGCAGATACTGCCCGAAAAGTATCACGGACTTACCAATACCGACCTTCGTTACCGTCAAAGATACGTAGACCTTATCATGAATGCAGAAACGAAGGACACTATGATAAAGCGTTCGAAAATTATCGCTTCTATCCGCCGTTTCCTTGATACGCAGGGCTTTTTGGAGGTGGAAACTCCCATGCTCGTTTCTAACGCGGGCGGTGCGGCGGCAAGACCTTTCGAAACTCATTTTAATGCGCTTGACGAGGATCTTAAGCTCCGCATTTCGCTTGAGCTTTACCTCAAACGCCTTATCGTCGGCGGTTTGGAGCGCGTTTACGAGATCGGCAGAGTTTTCAGAAACGAGGGACTTGACACACGCCACAATCCCGAATTTACGCTTATGGAGCTTTATCAGGCGTATACCGATTATCACGGAATGATGGACCTCACCGAGAATATGTACCGCCACGTTGCCATGGACGTACTCGGCACGACAAAAATCGTCTACAACGGTGTAGAGATGGATCTCGGCAAGCCGTTTGAGCGTATTACGATGGTCGATGCGGTCAAGAAATACTCGGGTGTTGATTTCAACGAGATAAACACACTGGAAGAAGCACGCGCAATCGCAAAGGAAAAGGGAGTCGAATTCGAAAACCGTCACAAGAAGGGCGATATACTTAATCTCTTCTTCGAAGAATTTGTCGAAGAGCATCTTGTTCAGCCCACCTTTGTAATGGATCACCCCGTAGAGATCTCTCCCCTTACCAAGCGCAAGCCCGAAAATCCCGCCTATGTCGAAAGATTCGAGTTCTTTATGAACGGCTGGGAAATGGCAAACGCATATTCGGAGCCTAACGACCCGATCGATCAGCGCGAACGCTTTGCCGCACAGGAAGAGCAGTTCGCTCAAGGCGACGAGGAAGCAAACCATACCGACGAGGACTTCTTGAACGCACTCGAGATAGGTATGCCCCCAACAGGCGGTATAGGCTAGGGCATAGACCGTATGTGTATGCTCCTTACCGACTCGCAGGCTATACGCGACGTTTTGCTCTTCCCCACAATGAAGAGTTTGGATAAGTAAAACCCTTTATTTGCAATGCTTTTCGGGTTTTTACAACCTCAAAAATCGGTAGTTTACCAATAATTTACCAATTCTTTCGGAAAAATTATAAAAAAGCGTCATCGCAAGATGGCGCTTTTGTTTTTGATTCGGGTCAAAAAAAATAGTGCGCAGGTTGCCCTGCGCACGTTGAAAAGGAAGTAAGTGGCGGCTATGCCGCATGTGAGTAAGTAATTACTTTTCGATTTTTTGTTCTTGTACGAGTTTGATGATGTCTCGGCACGCTTCTTCGACGACTAAACTTAACTCGTCAGAAAAAGCGTTTTCTTTGGATTTTGCTATGTACGCATCCATATAGTCGAATACCAAATGCGAATTCTCGTAATCGATAAACTCGTTAATGGCTTGCCATAAGTCACGAAGTTCATCCGGTGCATGAGTAGATGCAACATGCTGCGCTACCATTGTGAACGGTGCATGAATGTCGCCGGCTTTTCGAAGAGAGAGTGTAAAACGCTCGCGTCCTAACTCCGGTACCTCATAAGATAATTTCACCACCAGGCGCTTCCAAGTGTGTTCATAAGTACCTGCGTCGAAATGCGATTTCCTCCATGGAATTTTGCCTTTGTGGGTATCGTGCGTCAGTTGCTCGATATACTCGTCTACTGGGGTCCTGCATGCATCCTCCTCATACGATTTCATGTGCACCTCGAAAGGTGCGTTTTGATTTTGGTTCATGTGAATTCTCCTTTTTTCGTTTTAACAGAATGTCATTTCTGTACTATAAGAATAAAGACAGATATAGGAGGTTCTTACGCTGAGATTATTGCTCCGCAAGGTAAAAGCCAACAGAGCTTTCTTTGAGGACGTGTATCCGATTATGAACGAGAGCTACGTAACAAATATCATCTCCGTCCATAACCGCATTTAGTTCGCGTCCTGCATAAAAATATTTTTCTGAAGCTGTGGTGGTTCCGACTATTACAAGTTGATTTGTGGCCGCGCTATATGTTTTCGCCAATGTGATAGCGAATCGTCGGTCGTCACAATAGGCCATTTTTCGTTCATCAGTGTTTGCGTCAAACGTAGAAATGCAGGTTATCGAGTAATGTGCTTGAACTATCATTTTTTCATCTCCTTCCTATATTGATTGATACTAAAATTATGACAGAAGACAGAAATAAAAAAGCCT
>JAZTZF010000005.1:0-2399 GCA_045637325.1 Eubacteriales bacterium
GGTGAACTCTGATAGCGCTGATCTTGTCGGTCTTTGCACCGAGGTCAACGGTGATGGTGCCTACGCCGTTAGGAGCGTTGTTGCTGGGAGCAGCTGCGCCTATGTTGTAGTAAAGGCCGGACCAAGAAGAGTCGTAAGCTGCTGCGGTGCTAACCTTGCCGTCGGTAAGGTGAGCAGAGTAGTTGGAAGCTGCGCCGTTAATCATAGCAACGTCGCCGCCGGTGTAGTTCTTGCCGAGTGCTACGTTGGTGCCGGTAGGATTGTCAACAGCAACGCCTTCGGAAACTTCATCTTCTTCGGGTTCAGAAGAATCTTCTTCGGAAGCATCTTCAGAAGCGTCTTCAGAAGCGTCTTCAGAAGCGTCTTCGGAGGAAGCAT
This sequence comes from Eubacteriales bacterium, assembly GCA_045637325.1. Classification (GTDB taxonomy): domain Bacteria; phylum Bacillota; class Clostridia; order Oscillospirales; family CAG-382; genus Coliplasma. The sequence goes on from JAZTZF010000005.1 coordinate 379, forward strand.
CTTCGGAAGTAGCGTCTTCGGAGGAAGCTGCTTCGGAAGAAGCGTTGGAAGATTCTGCAGCAGAAGAACCAGCATCGGAACTGGTGTCGGTGTCGTCGCCGCAAGCAGCAAGAACGCCGCAAGTCATGACGAGAATGAGTGCGAGAATGAGAGATAATTTCTTCATTGTGTTTTCTCCTTTTGTGATTTTAGCTTTAATGCTGAGCACATTATACACCAAACAAAACCCGATGTCAAGCAAAAAATGAAATATCCGCCGTTGCGCGGAGGCAGAGGACGAATAGTTACTTAATTATATCTAATGAGTGTCGAAATAAATATTTGACTTTTTTGTAAAAGGTGATTGAAATTCAAAAAAAGCTATTGAAATGTTTAAAAAAAAGATGTATAATCACAAATTGGTGATGTTTATGAAAAAGGATACTGTAAAAATCGCGTTGGACGGGCCCTCCGGCTCGGGCAAAAGCACATTGGCGAAGAATCTCGCAAAACACTATGGCTTTGTTTATATAGATACCGGCGCACTATATCGCACTATCGGTCTTTTCGTTTCGGAACGAGGCATTGCGTCCGACGATGTTAACGCCATCGTTGCGGTTTTGCCCGAGATAAAGATAGAGATGAAGCTCGAAAACGGCGGCGGCGTGGTTTACCTCGGCGGCAGACGCATAGGTGATGAAATACGCACTCCGATTATTTCGAAATACGCATCCGACGTTTCGAAAATTCCCGAGGTTCGTGCCTTTTTGCTTGATACTCAGCGCAGTATCGCGCGCGAGAATAACGTTATTATGGACGGCAGAGATATCGGTACGGTTATTCTTCCCGATGCGCAGGTTAAGATATTTGTTACCGCATCGAGCGAGGCACGTGCAAAACGCCGTTATGCCGAGCTTTGCGACAAAGGGGTAGAGACCACCTACGAGGAGGTTCTTGCCGACATGAAATGGCGCGATGCCAACGACAGCGGCAGGGAAATTGCTCCGGCAATACCTGCGCCCGATGCGATAATGTTCGATAATTCGGGCTTGAGCGTTGAGGAAACGCTTGAAAACGCAACGCAAATTATAGATAAGGTTATTAAAAAATGAGTGGATACACATTTGTGCGCGGTACGGGAAGGATTTTCACAAAGCTCTTTTACCGTGTGGAATATCACGGCAAAGAAAACGAGCCTAAGGAAGGCGGAGTTATTGTTTTTTCTAACCACAGCTCTTTTGTGGACCCCATATTAACCGCATGCTCTGTCAAACAGCCGTTGTTCTTTATGGCAAAGAGCGATCTTTTGAAATCCAAATTCATGCAGTTGATATTCAAGCTTTGCAACGTCGTTCCCATACACAGGGGCGAATCGGACATTGCTGCGTTGAGAAAGACCTGCGATATTATCAAGTCGGGGCAAAGTGTCGGGATTTATCCGCAGGGGACACGCATTCCCGAGGATTGCCCCAAAACCGAGGAAGCGTTGGCAGGCATGGGTCTTATGGCAATGCGTACAAAGGCAACGTTGCTGCCTGTTACCATATGCTACGGGAAAAAGAACAAAAAACCCACTATTTTCCGCAAGGTGCACGTATACGTAGGCAAGCCTATCACTTATGAAGAATATTCGACGATAAACGAACATCCTAATTCGCACGAGATCGCAACGTATGCGTTTTCTAAGGTTTGCGAGGATTTCCAAAAATATAATCATGATTGATATCAAGATTTCGGAATACAGCGGTTTCTGCTTCGGCGTAAAACGTGCTGTCGACATGATAAACGAGCAGCTGAATGCAGGAAACAAGAATATATATTGCCTCGGCGAGCTTATACACAAACGCCTTTTTAACGAAACGCTTAAAAGGCGGGGCGTGGTTTTTATAACTCCCGAGGATATCGAGCAGGTTCCCGAGGGGGCGGTGGTTTTCCTCCGCGCTCACGGCACAAAAAAGCAGATCATTTCATCGCTTGAGGAACGCAATATAGAATATATCGATGCCACCTGTCCCTATGTGTCCAAGATCCATAAAATAGTC
>JAZTZF010000006.1:0-2178 GCA_045637325.1 Eubacteriales bacterium
TATGAATTTGTATTCCGACCTTACGTGCAAGAAATTAAAAGAAAAGTTCAAGAAGGTATTCAGATACGGCGGAAACAACGTTATATTTACAAACGGTTCCGATGAATCGCTTTATCTTTGCTTTCTGACCTTCTGCGGTAATGATTGCGGAGCGGCTTTTGCTGACATTACATACGGTTTTTATTCTGTTTATGCAGATCTTTGCTGTATCGAAAAGCAAATTATTCCGCTTGATGATGAACTTGCCATAAGATATACCGATTATTTTAATTTGGGAAAAACGATTTTTATTGCAAATCCCAATGCTCCCACGGGCAAGAAGTTGTCTATTGATCAGATAGATGCGATTTTGTCAAACAACCCCGATAATATCGTTGTAATAGACGAGGCGTATGCCGATTTTTCGGGCGAGAGCTGTGTTGGATTATTATCTAAGCACGATAATTTGGTCGTTGTAGGTACCTTTTCGAAATCACGCGGCATGGCAGGTGCGCGTCTCGGCTATATAATTACGTCCGAGGATATTGCCGCGGATTTAGAAAAAGTAAAGTTTTCAATCAACCCCTACAATGTTAACAGTCTTACTCAAGCTGTTGGTGCCGCGGTGCTTGATAATAACGATTACTATGCTTCACGCGTTGCCGAGATATGCGACACAAGGGATAAATTTATAGAAACACTTGAGCAGCTCGGTTTTTCGGTTCTTCCGTCAAAAACAAATTTTGTTTTTGCAAAGCACAGTTCTGTTTCAGGCAAGACGTTGGCTGATTCGCTTAGGGCGCGCGGTATACTTATACGTCATTTTGATAGTGAACGAATTAAAGAGTATGTAAGAATCACGATCGGTACTCCCGAGCAGATGAAGATAGTTGCCGATTCTTTGGCAGAAATAGCAGGAGGTAAAATATGAGAACTTCTGAAATTAACAGAAAAACAAAAGAAACCGATATTTTTCTAAGCCTGAATCTTGACGGAAGCGGAAACTGCGAGATAGATACCGGCGTAGGATTTTTTGACCATATGCTCACGCTTTTTGCATCGCACGGCATGTTTGACCTTGTCGTTAAATGCAAGGGCGATTTGCAGGTCGATGCGCATCACACGGTAGAGGATGTCGGAATTTGCCTTGGTTTGGCTTTTAATAAAGCGCTGGGTGATATGAAGGGCATCAAAAGGTACGCCGATAAAATAATACCTATGGATGAGTCGCTGATACTTTCTGCTGTTGATATTTCGGGCAGACCTCATCTTTCGCTCGATTTGGAAGTGCCTGCAAAAAAAGTAGGGAATTTCGATACCGAACTGGTAAGCGAGTTCTTCTTGGCATTTGTCCGCAACGCCAAGTTGACTTTGCACATAAAAAAGCTCGCAGGTAGAAATACACACCATATAATCGAGGGTGGGTTCAAAGCTTTCGCCAGAACACTTGACGAGGCTACTTCATTCGATCCCAGACGCGAAGGTGTGTTGCCGTCTACCAAAGGAGTTCTCTAATGGTTGGAATTATAGATTACGGTGTGGGCAATCTGTTTTCGCTAAAATCTTCACTTATGTATCTTGGGATATCGGCAGATATAGTATCTGACGAACAGAGCATAGCCCGTTGCGAACGACTCATTCTTCCAGGGGTTGGAGCTTTTGGGGATGCGGCAAAAGCACTTCGCGTCAGTGGTCTTGACGCTGTTGTCAAGCGTTGTGCGGCCGAGGGCACCCCTTTGTTGGGTATATGCCTCGGTATGCAGCTTTTGTTCGAAAAAGGCCTTGAGTTCGGCGAACACGAAGGCCTTGGACTTATTCCCGGTAATGTTGTTTCGATCGAGCCGTTGGCGAAAGGTAACAAAATACCGCACATCGGTTGGAATGCATTGAATTTTACCGAGAATAAGGGCGATATTTACAAATACACCTCGGATCAAGAGTTTGTATATTTTGTTCATTCGTTCCATGCCGACTGTCCGCAGGAATATATTACGGCTTATACCGAATACGGCTCGATGCTTACTGCATCGGTACAGCGCGGAAATGTAATGGGTGCTCAGTACCACCCCGAAAAAAGCGGTGATGCTGGATTAATGATACTTAAGTCTTTTTGTGAAATATAGGTGATAATATGCAGATTTTACCGGCAATAGATATATTTGAGAAAAAAGCGGTACGCCTTTTCAAAGGCGATTACGC
>JAZTZF010000007.1:0-7507 GCA_045637325.1 Eubacteriales bacterium
CCCTCTGAAGATCCTTCCGTTGATTCTTCCGATGACGAACCTGTACAGCCCGGCGATTCCTCCAGCATGATCATCTTTGCTATCATTGCTGTTGTTGCTCTCGCAGGCACCGCAGTTGTTATCAAAGTTCGCGGATAATTAATTTTTCGATAGGTATTCTTATACAGAATATTTTAAGGAAAGACGGCATTTCGCCGTCTTTCTCTTTGTCTACGATGTATATGCGGGAATATGATCGTGCCGTGATATCGCCGTAAAACGGTGGATTTGTCAAAAGAAAACAATTTGTTTGTTCAAAATAGACAATATGAATAGAATGTAAATATATAAAAATAGTTAGAATATGTATTGCAATTCGAACAAACTATTGATATAATAACAATACATTAGATTTGGTTTATTTTAGTCTCAAGAAGGTGTATGTGATGAAGAAACAATATGCTTCTCCTGTAATTGATATAGTTGAATTTGAAATTAACGACATAATCACAGAGTCGCTTGCATTGGGCGACGATTCGAGCGACGGTAACGACCTTTCCTTCCCGGATAGTTGGGGCACTTGGTATGACGGTCGTAGATCTGGTGTTGGTGGAATTCCTACACAAAAGTAATTTTCATAATTGCACTTAAAACAGCCATGCGTGTGCATGGCTGTTTTTGTGTGTTTTTAATAAAATCGCGCAAGTATTTTTGTTGGGTAAAGTTTCTAAAAGAGTCACTCGGCGATTGACACTTTGTGATTAGTGTGATATAATAATTTGGATTATATTTTTCGGGAGAACTTTGTATGAGAGAAGAAAAATACAATAGGTCCGAATCGATTTCCGAGGGACTGTTTATCGGCAGAAATGCCGTTATGGAACTGCTCAGGAGCGACAGGACGATCGACAGAATTTATTTGCGAAACGATCCTTCCGAGGGTATTATTAATAAAATCCGCGCAATGGCTGCCGAAAAACGCATCCCGATTATAGCGACCGACTCGCGCAAGCTGGATAAGCTTGCAAACGGCGGTGCACATCAAGGCGTTATTGCCGTTGCTGCCGAAACCGATTATCTTTCGGTCGAAGATCTGCTTGAGCAGGTCGCTGACAAAGGCGAGAAACCGTTTTTCCTGATTTGCGATTCCATTAACGATCCGCACAATCTCGGTGCTCTTATACGCAGTGCCAACTGTGCGGGAATTAACGGCGTTATTATACCCAAGCGCCGCTCTGTCGGTGTAAACGGAACGGTTGCAAAATCAAGCGCCGGTGCCGTGTTTGCGATGCCGATCGCAAGGGTAGCAAACCTTTCCAATGCCGTGAAAATCCTAAAAGATAACGGCGTGTGGATATGGGCGGTTGAGGCAGGCGGCAAGCCCTATTATGAACAGGATTTCAGTGGTTCTGTCGCGCTCATTCTCGGCAGCGAGGGCGAGGGTGTTTCCGATCTGCTGAAAAAAGAAAGTGATTTTATCGCCGGCATACCTATGTATGGCACGGTGAACTCATTAAACGTTTCTAATGCCGGCGCAATAGTGATGTTTGAGGCGGCAAAACAGCGCAACGCTTAAAAAAGACGTATTTGTAAAAACAAAGCAGGTGAGAATATAATGCCAAGCACCAGAGGCGGCAAACCGCAAAAGGATATACTCGAACTTCTCCGCGAAGCGGAGGAACAAAACCACGCCGATATGGGAGTGAGCAGGTCCGAGCGTAATCCGAAATTGGACAAAACAAAGATCGTGACCGACGATAAACCGGCAAAAAAACGCACAAAGGTAACAAAGCGCATTAATGCCGAGACCGCCGAGCTTATCGATCAGTACAGTACATATAAAGACGAAAAACCGCTGAGCGATACTCAGAAGCTGAGAATAAAACTGGCGGAGCAGAACGAGAGCGCTGAATTGTTGGGTTATCTTGCGGAAGAAAAGACCGCCGCGAAGAGCGATCGTGTCGAAAAACTTTACGAGATGATAAACGATGCGAAAACCCACACACTTTCCGATCTTGAGAAGAAACCGCCCGAGGGTATAGAAATCAACCGTTTTTCGGACGAGGCGGTGGTGGAACGCAACGAATATACTCAAGAGCAGATGTTTCCCTTGGGCGATACACTGCGCTTCGAGTCTGACGTGAACGAGAGCGAGGTAGCCAGCTTCGACTCCGACTATGAAAAACTCACCGAAAAGGTTACCAGCCGTGAATATCATTTCGAGAACGAGGATGAAAGCGAAGGTCAGGTTCAGTTTGTGACCGACGACGAAAGACTGGAGCTTTTGGGCGAGGAAAACCTTGACGAAACCGACATTAATCTTCGCCTTGCGTTTGAAATGATGGACGATGACGACGGCGCATTGCAAAAGATTGCCGAAAAGAACAAGGCGCAAAGCAAACGCGAGAAGAACGAGCGTCAAACAGAAACGGTAACCAAATATACCTCGCGCGAGCAGAATCAGGAATTGGCGTCGCATTTCCGCAAACGTGTGCGCAAATCGCTTATTCGTATAATAATTGTAGGTTTGCTTGCTTTGTGTATTCTTTTCATCGAGCTTGCAACCAAAGACAGCACGATGCACGGCGATTTTGCAAAGCAGGGAAGATACGGAATAATTTATATTCTTATAGATATTCAATTGCTGTTCTTTATAGCTCTTGCAATGCTTGATTCTATCAAGAACGGCATACGCGGTATTGCAAAACTTAGCTTAAATACCGACAGTCTGCTTGTGGTGTCGATATTCTTTGCCACCGCATATTCGCTTGTTAGCTTATTTATAGATCCGTTTTCTGCCGATTTAAAATTGTATAACCTTCCTGCTGCGTTTGCATCTCTTTGTTCTGCCGTTGCGGGATATATGTGCGCCAAAAAGGACTACAAGTGCTTTAGAATCGTGGCGTCGAAACGTCCCAAGTATGCCGCTTGCGAGCTTACGGGAGGTACTAAGGAGGCAGACGAATTTTATAAATATTTGTTCGAGGACAGCGATATATATACGGTAAAACGCACCCATTTTGTAGACGGTTTTGTAGAAAGAACTCAAAAACGTCCTAAGTTCGAGGATGTGTTTAACTTCCTCGTTCCGGCTGTGATCTTGTCGGGTGCATTTCTGTTTCTTGTCATGAGCTTGTTCGGAAGTACTATTTTCGAGGCGTATTCGGCGTTTTCTGTAATAGTTGCGGCAAGCGTTCCTGCGGCTTCCTTCTTTATGATAACACTTCCGGTTATTGCCGCAAACCGAATAGGCGCAAAGCATTCAACTGCCTTTATCGGTAATGACATTTCGGAGGAATATGCTACCGCATCGGTACTTTCGTTTGCCGATACCGAGGTATATCCTGCAAGTCTTGTTAAACTAACAAACATTCGTATGTACGGCGATTACCGCATAGATGCCGTGCTTACCGAATTGGCAAAGGTGTTCAAATTTGTCGGCGGTCCTCTTTCGAAGGTTCTTTCGGCAACATTGAGCGAGAACGTCGAGAAACCGACGATGATACGCGTTATCGAAAGCGCAAACGACGGTCTTTGCGTTGCTATGGACGGTCAGAACTATTTCCTCGGCAAGCGTTCTTATATGCGCCGCTACCGTTTCGAAACACCTGTTGACGATGGCGACGATACCTATGAACGCGGTGTCGGCTCGATAATGTATATCGTAATTAATGAGAAACTTGCGGCGAAACTCTATATCAAATACACCATTAATCCGCTTTTCGACTCTCTGCTCAAGGGCATGTATAAGGCGGGGCTCTGTCTGGGTGTTAAAACCCTCGATCCCAATATCAATAACGAGCTGATTAATGCGGGAATTACCTTCCGCAAATGCCCCATTTCGGTATTGCGCGGTAACGAGCCGAGCGATGTCGTTGCAGAGGTGGAGCGTGTTGACAGCGGTATCGTCTGCAATTCGACACTGCATAATTTTCTAAAAATGTTCTCGCTTTGCGATAAGGCACGCCATATTACCAAAAGCAACATTATCATAAGTATAATAAGCGTGTTCTTGTCGTTCTTTACCGTAGTTTTCCTTGCTCTTACCGAGGATTTGGGTGCCATCACTTCGATTCACGCCGTGGCGTTCCAAATTTTCTGGTTGTTGCCCGTCTGGCTGATATCATTTTTGATGATGCGGAAGTAGCCAAAGCATTGTAACTTGAACCGGCCCAAAAGGGCAAAAGTGCGAAGCTTTTCGGCAAATTTCAATTTATCGTCTTTGCAATACGCTCATATTGCTTCATCCTCCGCATTGAAATTTTTTAGTAATTTGTGATAAAATTTTAGTAATTTGTGATAAAAAAAGATAAATTGCACTTGATTATTTTATCTTTGTAATATATAATATTGTATATATCACATTATTGCTTGGAGGAAATATCAAATGGCTAAATTTTCGTCTTCTCAAATCAGAAATATATGCCTTGTCGGACATAGCGGTGACGGCAAAACATCTTTTGCCGAAGCGATGCTTTATCTTGCCAAAGTTACCGATAGACTCGGTAAGCCCTCCGATGGCAACACTGTCTGTGATTTCGATCCGGAGGAAATCAAAAGAAATTGTTCTATCTCGACATCACTTGCAAACCTCGAGTGGAACGGTGTGAAAATAAATATACTCGATGCGCCCGGTATGTTCGGCTTCTCCGGCGAGGCAAAAGCCGCCGCATGGGTTGCAGCAAGTACCGTGATCGTTGTCGATGCAAAGAGCGGCTGTAAGGTCGGCACAGAGCTTGCGTGGGAATATTCCGCAGGCAAACCCAAGGCATTCTTTGTAAATAAGGTCGATGACGAAAATTCGAATTTCGAAGCTACCTTTAACGGTCTGCGCGAGCAGTTCGGTCCGTCTGTATGTCCTTTGCTTATTCCGTTTAATGAGGGAACGGGTCAGGTCGGTTTTTACAACCTTATTACCGATGAGGTATTCTATTGCGAAAAGAACGGCAACCGCGTAGAAACTACCGTCCCCGAGAATTTCAAGGGTAAAATAGAAGAATATAAACTTGCACTTAACGAGTCTCTTGCCGTTACCGGCGAAGAGCTTATGGAAAAATATCTTGCCGAGGAACCCTTTACCGACGAGGAAAAGCACCGCGCTCTTAATGCCGGTTTGCTCAGCGGCGATATAGCTCCCGTGTTCTGTGGTTCTGCAACCGCACTTTCGGGTATCCGTTTCTTCTTGGATACTGCCGCGGCTTCTTTCGTATCTCCTCTCGAGGCAATGAAGGATGCCGACGAAAAGGGCGAAACAAAACTGTTCGTATTCAAAACCCTTTCGGATAACTTTGGTAAGAAGGTATTTTTCAAGGTTATGAACGGCACCCTTACAAAAGATCAGGTGCTTAATAATATCACTACCGGCCAGCAGGAAAAGTTTGCAAAGATCTGTACCTGTGTCGGTAAGAAAGAAATCGAAGTTACCGAGTTTGTTACCGGCGATATAGGCTATGCGGTTAAATTGGCAAACACCAACGTTAACGATACACTTGTTGCAGGCGCATCGGGCGAGGAGTTCAAGAAGATCATTTTCCCGACTCCTTATTACACCATGGCGATCAAGCCTTTGTCGAAGAACGACGAGGATAAGATCTCTGTCGGTATCACAAAACTTTTAGAAGAAGATCCCACACTGCGTTATATCAATAATGCCGAAACAAAAGAAATGACGGTTTCGGGCTTGGGCGATATCCATTTGGATGTTGTCTGTGCCAAACTCAAGTCGAGATTCGGCACCGGTGTTGAGCTTGCCGAACCGAAGATTGCCTACCGCGAAGCTATTAAGAAGAGCGTGCAGGTTGAGGGTAAACACAAGAAACAGTCGGGCGGCTCGGGTCAGTACGGTCATGTTAAGATAACCTTTGCACCCGGTGCTGAGGAAGGTCTTACCTTTACTCAGAGCGTTGTCGGCGGTAACGTTCCCAAGAACTTCTATCCCGCTGTTGAAAAGGGACTTTTAGAGGCAATGCAGAAGGGCGTTCTTGCGGGATTCCCGATGGCAAACCTCTCTGCCGATCTTTTCGACGGTTCGTATCACCCTGTTGACTCTAACGAAATTTCGTTCAAGCTGGCTGCTAAACTTGCATATAAAGAGGGTTTGGCAAAGGCTAATCCGGTTATTCTGGAACCCGTGGGATATCTTAGATGTACCGTTCCGACATCGTATTCGGGCGATATTATGGGCGACGTGAGCAAGCGCCGCGGCAGAATCATGGGTATGAGCGAAAGCGAGCGTAAGGGTTATACCGTTATAGAGGCTGAGATTCCTTCTGCCGAAATGACGGTTTATGCAGTACAGCTTCGCGCTATGACACAGGGCAGAGGTACATACACCTTTGATTTTGTAAGATACGAGGAAGCACCTGCCGAAGTTGCTCAGAAGGTAATCGCGGAAGCGAAGAAGGACGCAGAAGCGTAATTACAAAACAGCAGTTTATAAAATTGATCATATAATACGTTTTCCAAAAAAGTGAGGCCAAATAATGAAAGTAAATGTCAAAAAAACACGCCGTATTGCATTGATAATAGGACTGATAATGATGCTTACGGCAGTGCTCGCGGCTTGTGCGAACACCGAGAATGTCCCCGAGATTCTCGATTCCGGTCGTATAAACGATGCGGAATCCAATAACGGCGGTGACGAAAGCCAAGAAAGCATTCCTACCGAGGAAGGCCATACCGATGCACCTTCTATAGCAGGCGTTGTTAATATCGAACCTACCAAGGTTGCAGTATACGGTACCTGCGAGGACGGCGCGACGATTCGTGCTACCGGCGGTGAAACCGATGCCGAAACCACGGCGCACGGCGGCTATTATATTATAGAAGTTGATATTTGGGACAGAGATACACTTCTTCGCATTACCGCTCAGGCAGAGGGCGAGGAAGAATCTGCAGCCAGAGAAGTTGTTGCCAGAAAAGACGCGACCGCAGCTACATTGCTCGACGGTAACAGCGTTTCTGTCGGTTTGGCTTCTCGCTTGTATTTCGACAAAATGGTTGCAGACCTTGTAGGCGATAATTTGTATACCGCTTCTCAGCTCAACGATATCCGTGAATATGTAAACGATAACGTAACAAGTTTTTATAACAGAGCAGGGGATCAGCCGGTTGAATTGGTTTACGTTCTTCTCCCCAATGCTACTACCGTTTATCCCGAGATAATTCCCGACAGCGTTAAAGAAAACGCCGCAAAAGAGGGTATCTATGCTCAGATAAGCAAGACGCTTTCCGAAACAAAAGCAACCGTTGTCGATATGAAACCTATATTCGACAATGCAAAAGCAGATAGCGCGCTTATGGAAAAATACGGCAGTCTCTACCGTGAAACCGATAGCAGTCTCAGCGATTACGGTGCATATCTTACCTACCGCGAGATAATGAATGTCGTTGCAAAGCGTTATCCCGATGCTGCCCCCAGAACAGAAGATGAGTTTGATTGGGCACCTGCCGAGATATTTGGCGGCAACCTTGTGGGATACCGTGCTCTCGATAAAGAGGTTATAAAAGAAGAAATTATAGCTGCAAC
>JAZTZF010000008.1:0-3050 GCA_045637325.1 Eubacteriales bacterium
CAATACAAAACGGACGCCACTCGGCGTCCGTTTTTTTATTTAAAACTCTTTTAATTTATAACCGTAATAATCGGCGATCAGCTTTTGTTGGTCGGCGGTGATCGTGCTTGTCGGAGTGATACCGCTTGAAATTATTTTTAGTTTAATTTCAGCCGCCTTTTCTATTGCATGAGCCAAACCAAAAGCAGACGCAATATCCTTCCCCGAAGCAAAAACTCCGTGAAAAGCCCATATAACTGCATTATACTGCATAATTTTCTCGGCGGTAGCCTTGGCTAGTTCTAAACTGCCGGGAATATTAAACCCAACTACACCCACGCCTTCGGGAAATACAAACGCACACTCGGTTTCGCTTTCCCATAAAGCATTAGACAACGCCTTGTCTGTTTGAGGCAATATATAAGAGAGTGCTACTATGTTCGCAGGATGACAATGGTATACCGCCCTACCGCCGTCGCGTTCTTTTAAGACCCCTAATGAGAGCAAATGTCCGCAAAGCTCGCTTGTGGGTTTTATACCGCCCCAGACGATGCGATAAGACGAACCGTCTGCAGATATCTCGCAAATGCAAAACTTCGTCACAGGCTCATTTTGGATGTCCACAAAATAACATCCCGTAACGGTTGTAAAAACAAATTCGTTCGCCATACCGAGAACAGCATTGGGAAGCGCGATCCATTCTCTTTCAAACGAAAAATCATCACAAACCGAGTCAACTTCTTCTTTTGTCAGCCTATACGAAATGTTGCCCGCGTTTCTTTCATGCCAACCAAACGAGGATCCGTATCCGATAAATCTTAATGCTTCTTTAAAGAAAATACTTTCGATAACTCTCATAGCCTAATCTCGTCAATTATTTTAGTTAACACAGGAACAAGGGCATTGCAAATCAACTTCTTCCCTGCTTCCTCGGGGTGCACACCGTCATACGCCAACTCATTACACGGAACGCCCGAAACAGCGGCAGATGCGAACATACCGTCAAGAGGAATATATGCATCGGCATACTTCATAGCTAGTTTTCTTATACAATCGATTTTTTCATCAAGATCCGCACGCATATTGTCCTTATCCATGTTATAGACCAAAAAGGGTTCCATGATAACGAGTTTTGCATGCGTTTCGTTCTTTATGCGTTGCAAAATCAACTCATAATATTCGCAAAACTGTTCAATAGTTTTGTTATCGTGCCCCGAAAACTTATGCCATGTATCATTAACGCCAAGCAAAAGTGTAACGATATCGGGTTGCAAATCTATTAGATCACCCTGAATACGCGCCAATAAATTCTCGGTTCTGTTGCCGCTTATTCCCTTGTTGATAAATTCAAAATCAATATCCGAATAGGCATTTTTCAATGCATCGACAGAATAAACGACATATCCCTCCCCAAGACTTGTAGGTTCATCGTAAACGCGTTTCCAATCGGTAATACTGTCGCCTTGAAACAATATTCTCATATTTACCTCCTATATACAACAAAAGCTCGAACGCAGATGCATTCGAGCTTTGGTCTGAGTGACTGGACTTGAACCAGCGGCCTCTACCACCCCAAGGTAGCGCGCTACCAAACTGCGCCACACCCAGATATTGTCTTTCGGACAACATGGTGAATTATATCACAATAGTTTATTGTTGTCAATACTTTTCTTGCCGAAAATTTATATTTTTTCGCGGTTGACTTTAGTTTGAAAAGAGTTTATAATACAGAAAAATAAACGGAGGTCGATATGAATAGAGATATCAAACTTGATGCAAAAATAAAAATCAATCGCGCGCGATATAATTTGCTTTTTATGGTATTTATGTCGGTTATAAATATCTTTTTTATAACCTCCTCCGGTGCCATCGTTGTCCCCTATTCATTTGCAATATCTAACTATTCCATGGTGTTCGGCATTGGTGCGGCGAACGAAAACGGAAACGAAACAATTCGAATACTCGGACTTGTAATTGCATGCTCGGTTCTTTTGTTTATTTCGATATGCTACATACTTTCGAAAAACAAGCCTGCATATTTGGTTATTTCTTTTGCACTGGTTGTTGCAGATATGATTGCCTTAATAGCCATCTCTGCCACCACCGAAACTTTCGGGCAAGTAATAGTAATTTTGGATCTGCTTGTGCATATTCTTCAAATCGTTTATATCTTCAATGCGATCAAAGCATACAACAGGTTAATTTCTATTCAGGCTTCTGTTAAAAATAACACAAGTGACCAAACTCCGATCGAACCGATCGATCCCGATATACTAACCCCTGAACAAGAAGACACCGCCAATGACTCTTTTGAAGAAGAAGAAGAAGAAGAAGAAACCGCTCCCCCTTCCGACGAAGAGTTGTCTTCTCCTATAGGTGAGTATATTGATGACGGTACCGAGCCGTGTGTTTCGGGAAATTTCAAAGGACTAAACATATTTGTTGTCATACGCAACGGAATTGCCGAACTTATCATCAACGGCTATGTTTGTGACAGCCTTGACGTTACCTATTTGAGCGAATTCGAGTTAAGAGCAATAGTGAATGACATAGATTTTATTTTCGATTACAGCCGTTCCTACAGCGGCGAAACGATGTATTTGTACGCGGACGATACTCTCCTCGACAGCTTCGGAAGAAATTAAATAATATAAAAATCTCCTCTGCACATTTTGTAATGCAGAGGAGATTTTTTTATACCATTTTTTCTTGTTTTACTTTTTTGTCGATAACATGGCGTGATGCTAATTCCTTCATCACGTCGTCAACCGAAATTTCCATATCCGCCATAAGAACTAACGCATGATACATCAAATCGGCAAGTTCATAAATCGTTTCTGCCTTATCATCGGCTTTGCCTGCGATAATAACCTCAGTGGATTCTTCGCCAACCTTTTTAAGTATCTTATCTCTTCCCTTGTCAAACAGGTAGGTGGTATACGAACCTTCTTTTCTATCGGTCTTTCTGCCTTTGATAAGCTCCATTAAGCCTTCGATAGTAAACGGTGCGGCATTTTCGATAATGGTATTAAAGAAACAGCTTTCGTTGCCTGTATGGCATGCAGGCCCTG
>JAZTZF010000009.1:0-3100 GCA_045637325.1 Eubacteriales bacterium
CGCAAGCGTAGCACCGCATGAGCTGCAGCGCACGAGGCCCTTGAGCATATAATCTACGGGTTGCTCACGCCTTGAGTGCGCAGGATAAGCTTTCTTTTGTGCCGCCAAACGCTTTTGCACGGCGTCCCATAGCGCGGCCGAAATGAGCGGTTCGTGATGACCGTCGACAATGATTATACTTGCGTTATCATAATCGCGTTTACTCGCGGCTTTTGTGCCGTCAAGGCTCCAACGTATTTTCCCTATATAGCACGGATTGTTGAGAACGTAACTTATCCAACGGTTGTCGGGCATATTGCCACGCCTTGTGCGGACGCCGCGCTCGCCGATGTCTGATGCGATTTCGCGCATACCGTCGCCGTCTGCATAGCGTGTGAATATCTCGCGCACGATATCTGCGTTTCTGCCCTCGTCAGGATAGTATTTTTTATCGCGCATGACATAACCGAACGGAGGGGCGCAGGTGGGTTCACCGCGAGACACTTTTTCGGCCATACCGCGTGTTACCTCTACACCGAGGTTTATTGAATAGAATTCGTCCATCCATTCTATGATACGCTCAATGAGCGTTCCGTAATGACCGTCCGGTATGGGCTCGGACACGGATATAACGGACACGCCTTTTTTGCGGAGCAGATTTTTATATACCATGCTTTCTTCTTGATTTCGTGCAAAACGGGAAAACTTCCACACGTAAATGACATCAAAAAGACGGTCTTTCTCTTTAGCGAGCGCTATCATTTGATTGAACGCGCCGCGGCGTTTTACCGCTCTTCCCGAGATACCATCATCATAGAAAACGTATTCTTCGGGAATGAAATAGCCTTCTTTTGAGGCGTATTCGCGGATTTTTTTGAGCTGGCTGTCCGGACTGTATTCATCTTGCCGCTCGTCGGACACGCGTATATACGCGGCGGCGACTTTTGAATAGGTATCTGTGCTCAATGCGGCACTCCTTTCATTGGATTAGCAATCCCCGTCGGCTTGACGGGGAGTTTTTATGTTTCACCCTATCTTTCGCAGCTGTGCGACGGCGCGGCCGAGGATGCTCTTTTGTTTTTTCGCAGTCGGCTACGGGTTGTTATTTTTCTGGTAATTTTCCGGCTTGAGATGCTATTTTTTTCTCCTGCGTTTTTATACGGCGATCAAGTTTTTTTATATCTTCAGCAGGTAACAATTCTTCCGGCTTTATACCACGTTGGGCTAAAATACCACGCACAGCATGATTGTTCTGCACATGTTCGTATGTAATAGACTGTTCGCCGATTAGATCTTTTTCTTCAACATTGTGGTTGGTCATTTCAGTAGCAAGATTTTTGGCTGCAATAGTTAGTGTTGGAAGAAAGTCCGCTAAGGGACGGTTATCCTTTATTCCGTATTTTGCTTTCATATCCTGAGTGCTATTGCCGCCAAATAAAGCGGTATCACCCTTGGAACGAATACGGCCAAACCCTGCATCATCAACGCCACGTTCATATATATTTTGAGATAACCGCTTTTCTGATTCACGTAATCTTACACGTGCTTCGGTTCTTTCGATATATACAATACGTTCTTCAATCAGTTCTTGCTTGCGTGTTTGAACGGCAAAGTAACTTTGCGCGAAAGCGATTTCCTCTTTTTTGGGATCACCGTTTTGTGCGATCAAATAGCAGGCATATCGTGTCAACATATAATCTTTGATGTTGCGCTTTGAGCCGCTTCCGAGCACGACCATTTTCGTGACTTCACGAAAATGGTCGGATATTTCGATGCCGCTTGTTGCACATGAATCAATCGCACGATTAAGTGCATTTTCAAAGTTTTCCCATCTGCTATATCCGAGTAATGGCATAATATCTCTTGCATACCAATATTCGATGTTTATATCTTCGTCAGAATTGATTACAGAATCAAATTGCGTTTTGAACGATAATATTTTTCTCTTATCCATTCTTTTACCTCTCAAAATAATATTTCACCACTTATACCGCCGAGTCTGCTCTTTTGTTTCTTTTTCGCATTCGGCGACCGGTGTGTAGCTAAACAATCTCGTATTTCTCCAATAACATGGCAGCATCACTTAGCCAGGATGTTACCATCTGTGTGATTTTTAGACCTTCATTTAATTGATTGAAAATGTCTGAATCCCGTATAACATGATCGCGATATGCGCCACCTAGTATAAATGGAGATTTGGTTTGCAAGGCATCTCCAACTATGTCAAACATATCCTCATAATCAGAAACTACTTGAGACGCAGCATCTTCAGAATCGTTATGGACGACGAGATAGGTAAGGCACGATATATGATTGCTCTGAAGATGGATAATTGCTGAAGTGGCTACATTATCAAGATCAACCGATTGCGGCAAATCGTTTAATAGATGTATCATGGTACAAACGTACATAAGGTCATTATAATAGTGTATTTTTTCGGGGAGCATAAACGGAATATCGGAGAGGCGTTGAACATCTTTTTCAATATCCTTTTGAAATCTCACAAAAGCCAATGCGGCTATAATTTGTCCGAATTTATCTTCGGAAACAATTATTCTGGCTCTTTTGGCTTTTTGGGATCGATATATCAAAGCGCAAAATATACATAAAACTATAATGCACAAAACGGCAATCCAAAAGAATTTCATGATACCTCACCTCTCAAAATAATATTTCAACGCCATGCGCATAAACTTCTCGGTCACCCCAAAATGCTCCGCAAGCTCCCACGGCGCGATATTGCAATCGTATTCTTTTATAACCTTCCTCAACTCATCCTCGTCGATGAGTTTTTTTATTGCGTAAACATTCGCTTGGCGCTCCATGTACCCGCGATTATCTATAGGTGAATAGAGGGAATAAAAAGCGCCGGTCATGCAGTGACCCAGCTCATGAGCGAGGTGCACGCGTTCCTCGGCGCGGGTTTGCATGGCGGTATCATCTATACCAATAAACATATGATTGTCGATGTTCAGTGACATAGATTTTGTTTCAGGCAACTTAACAGCACAATCAACTATAATTCCTGCTTGTTCTGCTTCGAGATACATTTTGTGCGATATCATTTTTTCTCCTTTAAGTATTTTGCTTTAACATAGTTTGCGAATTGCTTTACCTCGTC
>JAZTZF010000010.1:0-12698 GCA_045637325.1 Eubacteriales bacterium
TTATCGCGGTGCCGTTATGACCGCTTAACATCGAGATATCCGATTTTTTTATAACTATACAGAGCGTCTTTCCTCTGCAATCCCCTGCCGTTTCTATGATTATATCGGTATATACACGGCTTTTTACAAGCTCGCCTATGGCAGGGTGGTTCGCCCCGAATGGTGCTCTTACAAGATTTTCGGATGAATGCAAGCCTACTCTGAGAACCTTTACGCCTGCATCGGCAAAAATTCTATAACATTTGGCGGTTCTCTCCACTGCCTCCGACAGTTCAAGCGGTTTGTATTTACCGCTAACCGTCATATCGTACAGCTTTGTACCCTCAAAAACCACGGTAGGGTAGATCCGCGCCTCTTTTGCGCCCATTTTTACGATATCGCGAGCAGTCTGCTGTTCGCTCTCGCTTGTCGATCCCGGCAGACCGATCATCATCTGACCGCCGAACACAAAACCGTTTTTGACTATAAGCTCCGACGCTCTGTAAGAATCGTCCGCGCTGTGCCCGCGCTCAGATGCGCTCAAGACCGCGTCGTCGGTGCTTTGGACACCAAGCTCTATATTTGTAACCCTGTACCGTTTCAATATATCCAAAACCGCCGTGTCTATACAGTCGGGGCGTGTGGAAATGCGTATGCTGTCGGCAACACCCTTGTCTATATACTCGTTTGCGACAGACAGCAAGGTTTCCATTCTGTTTTGCGCAATAGCGGTAAAACTGCCGCCGAAAAAGGCGATCTGGCTTTTTGAAAATTCTCTTTTGCTCTCGCTTTCCAAAAGTGCGCGAAGCTCGTATGTTTCTGTATCTATATTCTTCTCGCAGATCTCCTCGCCGGTTATTTTGAACTGCGAGCAGAAAACACAGCAGTTCGGGCAACCTGCATGAGGAACGAAAAAGGGTATGTTACGATGGTTCTTCATCTAATTCTCCGAGCAATATCAACGCCTCGTGCGCGGCGGCTTGTTCTGCCTCGCGCTTGGATCTGCCCCTGCCCCTGCCGAGCAGATTGGAATTGAGGTATACCTCGTAACCGAATTCTCTGTCGTGAGGCGGTCCATCTTCGCTAACAAGTATATACGAAAGCTCCTCCTCGGGAGTTTGCTGAACGATACGCTGAAGTCTGGATTTATAATCCTCGGTGCCTGTTTTGATCACCTTATCTACCGTCGATTCGATAAACGGAAGCACGAATGCTTTTGCGCTTTCCATACCGCTGTCAAGATAGATAGCGGCGATAAGTGCCTCAAACGCATCGGCAATGGTGCTTTTTCTGTGCCTTCCGCCCGACGCGGCAGACTCACCCTTGCCGAACAGCATATAATCACCCAAAGATATGCTGTTTGCGAACTGCGCCAAAGTATCCTCGCACACCAACGCGGCGCGTGTACGCGTTAAAAACCCCTCGTCTGCATCGGGAAAGCGGTGAAACAGAAATTCCGCAGTGATGACAGAAAGTATAGAGTCACCCAAAAACTCGCTTCTTTCGTTGCTGACAACGAATCCTCTTTTGCGGTTCTCGTTGCAGTAGGAAGTATGTGTTAGCGCAACGGTAAGTAACCTTGTATCACGGAAGGTATATTTTATATCCCTCTCGAGAAGATAGAATTCCTTTTCTTCGATCATTGGATTTGCTCCTCGGACTTTTTAGCCATGGATTCGGTAATTTTTTCGATAGTGCCGCCCTGACAGTAAAGCATGACCTGTTTTATCGCCGAGCGGAATGAATATGCATCCGAACTGCCGTGTGCCTTTACTACGGGTTTTGCAAGCCCCAAAAACGGCGCTCCGCCGTATTCCGACGGATCAAGACGTTTTTTGAGGTTGCGCGTATGTTTGAGCGTAAGCGCGCCTGCAAGGGTTGCGACCTTGGAAGCATGGAAAAGCTCTTTGAGCGACTTCGACATAAATTTGCCCATGCCCTCGATCAGTTTAAGCGTGATATTGCCTGTAAACCCATCGCACACAAGCACATCGCATTCTCCGAAAGGCACGGATTTGCCCTCGCAATTGCCGATGAAATTAATACTCTTGTCCTCGCTCAGCAATGCATAAGCCTCGGTATATATAGGCGTCCCCTTGTGAGGCTCGGTACCGTTGTTAAGCAACGCAACCCGAGGGTTTTTAACCCCGAGCACGTTTTCGGCATATATAGAGCCCATGCGCGCATAAAGCAGAAGCACCTCTGCCGTAGCGTCAAGATTCGCACCGCAATCGAGCAGTACGAACGGCTTCTCGAGCGGAATGACCGATCCGAGCGCGGCACGGCGTATACCTTTTATCCTGCGGATTATAAGCGATGCGGCGGTAAACAGCGCGCCTGTGTTGCCCGCACTGACAACGGCATCCGCCTCGCCTTCACGGCATAACTTACAGGCAACGGCAAGCGTGGAATCGTTCTTTTCTTTCATAACGATCCCCGGATCGTCTGTCATCTCTACAACACTGTTTCCGACGCGAGTGGTTATATTTGCAGGAAGTGTTCCCAGCGCGTCTATTGCATCCTGAGTGCCTACAAGAATAAGATGTAACCCCTGCGAGGCAAACTCGTTTGCGGCGTTTATCGCGCCTGCTGCAAGCTCGCTTGCAGGCTTATCTCCGCCCATTATATCAACTGCTACGGTTATTTTCATTTACCTTAGCTCCATTAAATCAAATTTTAAAATATCTAAAAAACAGCCGATTATTCGCCTTCGCTCCAACCGCAATTGTTCTTGCAGTAGAAGAAGTTGCGTGTCTTCTTTTTAAGAACCGAGCCGCCACACTGCGGACATTTGCGCTCGGTAGGAAGATCCCAAGAGGAGAAACCGCACTTCGGATAATCCTCGCAGGCGTAATAGGTCTTGCGGCTCTTTGTCTGTTTTATCATAATGCGCTTGCCGCAATCGGGACATGCAATACCGCTGTCGCGGCGGTAGGGTATGGTGGTTTTGCATTCGGGATAATTGCGACAGGCGAAAAAGCTGCCGTGAGGTCCCTTTCGAAGCAGCATGTCGCTGCCGCAGTTGGGACATTTTTCATCCGCAATCACCTCGGAAGTTTTATTTTCGTTTTCGTTTTCCTTTTCCTGCGGTGCATCAAGCCGTTTTGTGTTACGGCAACGCGGATAGTTCGGGCAGGCGGCAAATTTGCCGTATCGTCCGGTTTTTTCTATCATCATTGCTCCGCATTTTTCGCATATTATGCCGGTTTCCACCTTGGGAAGCTCGACACGCTCACTGCCAAGCGTTTTTTCAGCCTCGTCGAGCTGTGCGCTGAAATGACGGTAAAACTCGTGCAGAACCTGAATATACTCCGAGCTTCCGTCCTCGATTTTATCAAGATCCTCTTCCATTTCCGCCGTGAACTTATAATCCACTATATGCGAAAATGCTTTTTTCATGGTATCGGTAGTAATCACGCCCAACTCGGTGGGTACCAAGAATTTACCCTCGCGGCGGATATACCCACGAGAAATTATGGTGGTAATGGTAGCGGTATAGGTAGACGGTCTGCCTATGCCCTTATCTTCGAGCACCTTGATAAGCGAACCTTCGGTAAACCTCGACGGAGGCTGAGTGAATTTTTGCTCGGGGTTTATCTCGGATGCGGCGAGAACACCGCCCTCTGTCAGCTCGGGAAGCATTGCCGTACTTTCCTCATCGCCCGTATCGTCGGAAATATCGCCGTAGACCGCCGCAAATCCCTTGAATTTGACCGAATGACCGTTTGCCCTGAATATACAGCCGTTGGACACGATATCCGCCGTAACCGTATCAAGCAGTTCGGGAGACATCTGGGATGCAATAAAGCGTTCCCAGATCAACTTATAAAGTTTATACTGATCGTTGGTTATCTTTCCTCTGAGCGATTCCGGCGTTATTGCAGGGTCGGTCGGACGGATAGCCTCGTGCGCGTCCTGCGCGTTCTTTTTGAGCTTGTATTTATTAGGCGTTGAAGGATAGTACTCTGCGCCGTAATTGGAAAGTATTACGGTCTTTGCCGAGTCGCGTGCTTCGTCGGAAATACGCAGAGAATCGGTACGCATATAGGTGATAAGACCGTGTGTGCTTTTTTCTCCGATATTAACACCCTCGTAAAGCTCCTGTGCAATAAGCATCGTCTTTTGGGATTGGAACGACAGCTTGCGGTTTGCCTCCTGCTGAAGCGTCGATGTGATGAACGGAGGCGCAGGGCGGCGTTGCTTTAATGCACGCTTTACGCTCTCGATACGGAAATTGTCCTTGTCGATAGCTTCGAGTACCGCCTTAACCTCGGACTCGTTAGACAGCTCCAGCTTTTTGCCGTCTCTGCCGTAAAACTTCGCTTTGAAGCTCTCGCCCTTTTCGGTAACGAATATCGCGCCGATAACCCAAAATTCCTCGGGGTTGAACGCCGTTATCTCCTGTTCGCGTTCTACGACTATTCTTGTTGCAACAGACTGAACACGGCCTGCCGAAAGACCGTTTTTGATATGCTTCCACAAAAACGGACTTATCTTATAGCCTACCAACCTGTCCAGAATACGCCTTGTCTGCTGGCTGTTCACAAGGTTCATATCTATATCGCGCGGATGCTTGATAGCCTCTTTTACCGTGTTCTTGGTGATCTCGTTAAACGTAATGCGCTTTGTCTTTGCAGGATCGAGCGCAAGTACGTTTGCAAGATGCCAGCTTATTGCCTCTCCCTCTCTATCAGGGTCGGCTGCGAGAAAAACACGGTCGGCGGCTTTTGCTTCCTTGCGAAGCTCGTTTATAAGGTCGCCCTTGCCGCGGATATTGATATATTGCGGTTCAAAATCGTTTTCTATATCTATTCCGAGTTTGCTTTTCGGCAGGTCGCGCACGTGACCCTTGGAAGACTTTACCTTATAGCCTTTGCCGAGGAAGCTTTTGATTGTATTCGCCTTATGAGGCGATTCGACGATTACGAGTGTGTTCATCAATTTTCTCCTTGATGGCCGTAATTCTGTTATTTCGGCCGGATTGTTGCGTTATTGTTTATCTGTTTTTTCTAAAATTTAGATGATATATATCTGCCGCCTGCAGATGCGATTACGGTCCCGTCGATCTCCATAAGCGTAAGTTCGGTCATTACGTCCGAGACCGAAATATTGAGCCTCAGAGATATCTCGTCGGCACTTAACGGAGTGTCGGTTTTTAGAAGCGCGAGTATACGCCCTGCGTTGTCGCCCGAAACCGTTTCCTTTTCTGCGAACGTGATATTTTCTTCTGTATGTGGCGGTTTATCTGCCGTTTTTGTTGTTATTTTTGCTTTTGGCGAATTGCCGTAAGAGCGAAGTTGCTCCGTCATCGACGGTTCATAGGGATGAAGCGTTTTCGGATACACAAGCGCAAGCGGTGCCAAAACGTCGTACGGTTCCGTTGCGGCAGGAACGCCGTTTTTGATAAGCGCATTTGTTCCTGCATTTTCGGCGCCGATGGCACCCGGAACGGCGTATACCGATTTGCCCTGAGTGATAGCGTGGCGCGCCGTGATAAGTGCACCGCTGTGCTCGCCTGCCTCGGCGATGACAACCGCATCGCTTATACCGCTTATTATGCGGTTACGGTTCGGAAAATCCGCCCGTGTACGCGGTGCGCCGGGATAGAGCTCGCTTATTACCAATCCGCGCTGATAAAGTGTGTGAAACGCCTTTTCGTTCTCGCGCGGATATATATCCCCTATCGGGTTGCCCAATACTCCGACGGTGAATCCGTCTGCCATTACCGCGCCGCGATGCGCCGACGTATCGATACCCTTTGCAAGACCGCTTATAACGTATGCACCGCTCTTTGCAAAAGTATATGCAAACTTTTCGGATATTTCCCTGCCGTAGTCGGTCATTTTTCTTGTGCCGACTATGGCTATACACGGAACGTCGTTTAATTTACGGAGATTGCCTATCGAGTACAAGACCGCAGGCGGAGAATCGATATTCCTGAGCTTTTCGGGATATAATTCGTCGTAAAAACCCGTAACGTTAACGCCAAGCGCCTGACAGCGTTTCATAACCTCGAAAGCAGATGACGTATCCTTGTTTTCGAGGCGTTTTATATACTTTTCCTTACTGTCGCCGAGAAAGGAAAAATCCTCGCAGTTATATATGTCGTTTATACTGCCGAATCTTGCGAATATATCGCGTGCCATGCGGCTGTAAAGCCCGACAGATTGTTGAAACCAGATATAAAGTATTTTGTTTTTCATATCAATCTCCCCCGTTTAGCCTCCCAAAGAAGCATGGCGGCGGCAGAAGCGGCATTAAGACTCTCGGTCCTGCCCGACATTGGTATGAAAGCTGTCACGTCGCAGGCTCTTATAACCTCGTCGGAAAGACCCTGCCCCTCGTTGCCGATAACAAAACAGTCTGTATCTTTTATTTCGAACTCGCCCAAAACACACGCATTCTCGTTAAGTGCCGAGGCGATAACGCGTTTTTGGCACCCCTGCAGTGCCTTAATAACAGAAACCGCGTCGGGGCATATATAGACATTATTCGTAAACAGCGCACCCATTGTTGCTCTTACCGTCTTTTGCGAATAAACGTCGGCGCATTTCCCTGCAAGAATAACGTCGCATCCCATTGCGGCGGCTGTGCGGATGATCGTACCCGCATTGCCGGTATCCTGTATATCCGCAAGCATTACAGAGTTGCCGTTTATTCTCTTTGCAAGCTCACCCGATTCTATATCTTTTCCGACAAGGAAAACGTTATCAAGATATCGAGAAACCGTAAAGATCCCCTGCGGTGCTTTTTCGTCTGTCAGTTTATCATACACCGAAGAAGTTACTTCATATACCTCGCAACCGACGTTTTTGATAAGCTGCGAATATTTTTCTGTAACGTCCTCTCGGACAAACACACTATAGGGGGTCTTGCCTGCGCGCAGAAGTTCCTCCAAAAGGTGAACACCCTCAAAACAGAAAAGACCCGTCTTTTCCCTCTCGCGTCGGTCGCGCAAGGCAGTCATATTCTTTATTGTCGGATTATTTCGTGATTCGATTCGTTTCATAGCCGTTTAAAAATCCCATCTCAAATCAATCTTCGGAAATTCCGAAAAGAAAAACTCCGTACTATATAATATATAATAATAGTACGGAATTTCATTATTGTCAATAACGTATTTAATATTTTTTTGCCACAAGGATCCTGTCTATCTTCCCGTAATCGCGTAACACGGCGACGTCAAAGCCGCTTTCGTGCAAAATACGCGAAACGTCCTCGCACTGACCTATCCCGATTTCGTAGATAAGTATACCGTCTTTTTTTAATATATGCGGCACCAATGCGGTTACAGTGCGGTAATATCTAAGCCCATCCTCGCCGCCGTCGAGCGCAGTTTCGGGCTCGAATCCGACCTGCGGACTGAGGGTGCGGATATCGTCTGTCGGGATATACGGCGGATTGCAGATAACCATATCCAAAGGGCGTTCTATAATCGAGGCAAGGTCTATATAATCATCCTCGTCAAGCGCATCGAAACGGCGGACAGAAACGTTTTTCTGTTCTGCAAGATTTTTTTCGGTATAGGGCAGTGCCTTTAAAGAAAGTTCAAGCGCATAACCGCTAACCGTAGGTTTTTCTGCGGCTATGGCTTTTGCAATGCAACCGCTTCCGCTGCAGATATCGGCAAAAATGTCGCCGTCTTTTAACAGCCCGAGTGCCGCTTTTACACCGATCTCGGTATCGCTACGCGGAATAAAAACGCCGTCACCCACATGTATCTCGTGCCCGTAAAAATTGCATTTGCCAAGCACGTACTGCAACGGTTTGCCGAGCGAAAGTTCGAAAACGGCACCGCTTATGAACGGGTCGATAGAACGCGAAACCTCATCGTCAAGATGAGCAAGAAGATATCCTCGCTCGGTATTAAGCGCCTCGCAAAGAAGCATATCCGCGATAACGTCACCCTCGTCGGGAGATATCTCCAAAAGCATCTCGCGCAGTTTGGTTCTGTACTGTTTAAGCGTCAAGGGAAACCTCCTCGGCATCTGCCTCTGCTTGATCTGTTGTATTTTCGGAAATACTGTCGGAAGATTCGCCGTTGTTTTCGGATACTTCCTTATCGGCAAGGCATTCCTCATAAAAGTTAGGAAAGTCATCGGGAAGCGCGCATTTGAGCGCGGTTATGCCAACCTCGATAATATCATCCGAGGGCTCTCGGGTGGTAAGATTCTGCATCCAAAGACCGGGTTTGGCAAGAATACGGATAAAAGCATTATCGTGTCTTCCGGCATAGCGTATAAACTCGTATCCGATACCTACGGTGATGGGCAGAAGTGCAATCTTTAACAAACTGCGAAGCCATAGCGTATCGATTGCCCAAAGGAAAATAATGCCGACTGCAATAGAAAGGATTATCATAGCAAACATAAACGAGGTGCCGCAACGCGGATGGAAACGCGATTGTTTCTTTACGTTTTCGACAGTTAACTCCAGACCTGCCTCGTAGCAAAAAATGCTCTTATGCTCGGCACCGTGATACATATAAACACGCTTCATATCGGGGATAAATGCGGTAAGCCAGATATAGGCAACGAAAATAATCACCTTAAGCACACCCTCGATAATATTGCGCCAGATCGTTTCGGATGCACCACGCACGTCCAAAACCTCGTCTACTATAAATCCGCCGATAAACGTGGGAAGAAATATAAACAACCCCATTGCGAGCAACACGCCCAAAATAACCGATACTACCGAAACGGCGGTTACCAGCCATTTTCCGCAATGTTCATCCAGCCATTTATCGAGCTTAGACTGCTCTTCTTCGGCAACGTCAAGACCGAGCATATCGGTGCTCTCGGTAATGGTCGAAAAAGAAAGTATCATCGATTCGACAAAATTCACAACACCGCGTATAAGCGGCCATTTGAATATCTTGCATTTATCGGATATCGATTTGTTGTTCTTCCTCGACACCGATATTTTTTTGTTATCCATACGTCTTACGGCAATAGCGGTATGCTTTTTGCCGCGCATCATTACACCCTCTACCAACGCCTGACCGCCGACTGCTCCGCGGCGTGCCGAAAAATCGCATGGGGTATTTTGTTGAAGATTATTATTTTCGCTCATTATATCCTCACTTGCGGTTGATTTTCTCTTGAAACTGTATTATACTATATAAAACGCAAAAATAAAACCCCTTTTTGTAAATTTTAAGATTGTTTATCGGGATTTGACGCTATGGAAAATAAAATTTTTACAAAAAACGACAGCGGATTTATCTGCGGACACTGCGGAAGAGAGGTTCCGCCATTGGGATACAGCTCGCGCAATCACTGTCCCTATTGCCTGTATTCCAAGCACGTGGATATAAATCCCGGCGACAGAGCGGCGGACTGCGGCGCGATGATGCGTCCGAGTGCGGTTACCGTTAACTCGAAAAAAGGTTTTATTATTACCCACAAATGCACAAAATGCGGTGCGGAGAGGAATAATAAAATGCAGACCGACGACGATACCGCTCTGCTTATAAAGCTTACAAACCCCTATAATCTGGAGGAATATCAATGACGAAAGAAGTTAAAAATACAAAAACCAAGAGCAAGGAATCGATACTGTCCGCAGCAAAACTCCTTCTTGTGGTTGCGCTTGCTTTTGTTGCAGCGATCACGTTCAGGCGCTCGGCAGGTATTATTGCCATGACTCCTATCCCGCTTGTGACGTGCGCCGTTGCCGCTTTTATCGGGGTAAGCTCCTTGGCGAAATGCGCGGTTTTCGGGATTACGGTTTTTGCAGTTAACACCATCGAGAACGACGATATATCGGTCACACTGATATTCACCGTATTATGTCTACTTGCCATATCGGTTTTGAGCTATGCCGCGCAGGCGATAAAAAAGAAAAAGAAGCGCGGTTACGCAATCTGCGCGATAGGTATATTGGGCTGTCTGGTGTTGAACGTGTTTTTTGTCGGAAACCCCTTCCACGCCATAGACGCAAAGCAAAAAATATCCGACTACACCGACAAAAAATATCCCCAAACCGAAAATGCCGTTCTCGGTAATTTTGAGTTTTCTAACGTTTATTACCGCTACGATACGAAAGCATATATCGTTGATGCGGTAAGCGACAAATACCCCACCGAGGGAGCATCGATAACGCTCGGCAACGAGGTGGTCCGCGACGGTTTTTCCGACCTGATGACGCAAAAGCTTAGCGAGCCGTACGTGCTTGATATTAAAAGCGTTTTGCGTGAAAAATTCCCCAACGATAGCTTTTCGGCAGAGTTCGACGGCATGGCATCCCTGCCCGACCAAACGGTATTCTCGGCAAACGAGGGCGAGCTAAAAAACAACCTCTGTTATGAAATAACTTTGAGCGGTGTACAGACCGCAGAGCAAATGAGAGAACGCGTCCGAGAATACGTTAACGCGCTTGACGAATCCGGCATCGGATACGCCAAGCTGACATTCAAAAGCGGTATCGGAACTTGGCAGCGCAGATACGTTTCTATAGATCCGAACCACGTTATATATCATGCCGATCTCGACATAAAATACGTAAGCACGAGCAACTCAAACAGATTTAACGAGTATTTGAACAAAATGCTTTTTGGATAATTATGTAAACCTCTCGCTTGTTTTTTTGAAAAACGGCGGGAGGTCTTTATAATATTGCGCAATGTTGGCAACACTAACCTCAGAAGATGAAAATACATATACTTACATCAAAAGGAGTGTTCAACATTGAAGATACAAAACGGCGAGGAAAGCATACGCCGAGGAGACATATATTATGCAGACTTAAGTCCGGTGGTCGGCTCTGAACAGGGCGGAATACGGCCGGTTCTGATAGTACAAAATGATATGGGGAACAAATACAGTCCCACCGTTATCGCCGCGGCGATAACAAGCCGTACCGGAAAAACAAAATTGCCTACTCATATCGAGGTATCCGCCGATATGCCAATATCGGGCGAGGCGAATTGCGGACTGGCAAAAAACTCGGTAATATTGCTTGAACAGATACGAACCATAGATAAAAGGCGCTTGAAAGAACGCATGGGAAAGCTTGACGACCGAACCATGCAACAGGTAGACAGCGCGATCGGTATAAGTTTCGGGTTGGGGAGAACATTCTAAACTCTTAAAAAACACTATCATTCAATATACGGCAAAAGGTGTTATCGTTTGACCTCACGATAACACCTTTTTATTTATGTTTTTACTGTATTTTTACTTTCTTTTGCTTTTTAGAACCAGAAGAACCGCAACCGCGATTATTGCCAAACCTAGCACCGAAAGAAGAACGATAAGCCAAGGCGGCATTTTGCCGTTCTCGTTTCCGTCGGCATTCTGCTCGCCCGAAGCATTACTATCCTCCGACACATCTGGCGAAGTATCTTCGGACGGTGCAACGGTCACCTTAACAACGTATTCCTCGGTAGTATTAAATCCGTCTGTAACGCGAACTGTAAATGTATCCTCGCCCGCAAAATTTCTGTCGGGGCGGTAATACAGCTTGCTTTTATCCGACGAAGCGCCAACGACACCGTTTGCAGGTTGGCGCGTGAACTCTACCTTGACATCGTCACGGTCGGAATCGTTATCGATAATCGTTACCTCAATATCGGCGCGACTATCACCCGATACCATCTCGATATCCCGAATGCCCTCGATCACCGGTGCCTCGTTTTTATATGTTTCGTGGATAAACTGATACGTAAGGTCGTAAAGGCGGCGAAGATATACACCCTTGGGAGTGCGTATGTCGGCGTGGCAGAAATCGTATATACTTCCGGGGCCTGCACCTTGGTAATAGGTCTTTAGGCTGTGCATATAGCCCGTCTTGTAGCCGTAGTACAGATAGCTCTCGTAATTGTATCCTACGGTACGATAATCGTCGCCTCTGTAGCACGATGGCTCGTCGGTTTCCATTTCAACGCCGATATAGTTGTTATATGCACTTACGGCAAATTCCTCGACCATGCCTTTTTCGAAATAATAGTTATCCTTATTGGATATTTCAAACGCTTGGTTGGGCTGCATAACGGCGCCGCTAAACCCAAGATCCTCCCAATGGTCATAGCCTATGGAAAGATAGAAAGCGTCGAAGATGGTTGCAAGTTTCTTGCCTTTTACATATTTGTTCACTTCCTGAACAAGCTCGGCTTCGTGGTCCGAGTCGGAATAGTTCACTTCCTCGCGGAGCCAATAAAAGCCTGCAAGCTCAAGGTTTTTGTACTGTTTTTTCTTGAATTCGGAAATACATTTGTCGGCAAACCACTTGACGATATTCACGCGGTCTTCCAAAGTAACGCAGGACTCTTCCTGTCCGTCGCCGTCAATATCCCCGAACTTCTTGTTTTCCAGAACGGTAGGATACGGAAGCGTGAGGAAAACTTTATATTTGCCGTCCAAGCCGAGTTCGTTATAAACCCTGCCGACAACGTTATCGAGTGCTTGCAGATCCTGTCCGTCCTTGAACGTACACTCGAAATAAAGCTCCCAGTCGGACATGACTGCTCCGGGTTTGCCGTTGGTTTTTGCCAATCTGCCGCCCGACGGATAATCGCCGTGGCAGGGCACGAGCGCAACGGCATCGAACATGGTTCCTGCTATGTTTCCTGCCGTATCAAGATATGCAACGTAGGGCAAAATCCCTTCTTCGGTCAATACTGCCCTGGAGCGTTCGGGCGAATAATAACCGTTATACAGCTTGATTATATCCGAAACGCCCAAATGCGACTCGAAATATCCGCGTGCTTCCTCAGG
>JAZTZF010000011.1:0-2660 GCA_045637325.1 Eubacteriales bacterium
CGAATGCATTTTGAAGGTCGGCGATAATATCACAACCGACCATATTATGCCTGCAGGTGCGAAAATACTTCCTTATCGCTCCAATATCCCCTATCTTTCCAACTTCTGCTTCGAAGTGTGCGACGAGGAATTCCCCGCGCGTGCAAAGGAAAAGAACGGCGGTATTATAATAGGCGGCGAAAACTACGGTCAGGGCAGCTCGCGCGAGCACGCGGCGCTTGTTCCGCTTTACCTCGGCGTAAAGGCTGTTATCGCAAAAAGCTTTGCAAGAATCCACGCGGCAAACCTTGTAAATGCGGGCATTCTTCCTCTTACCTTTGCAAATGCAGAGGATTACGATTCGATCGAGCTCGGCGATAAGCTTGTGCTTTCCGACGTAAGAAACTGCATAAAAGAGGGCAGAGAAATCGTTCTTAATGCGAACGGAAAAGAAATCAAGCTCGTTTCCTCGCTTTCCGGCCGCGACCGCGATATAATCCTTGCGGGCGGCTTGCTCGAATACACAAAGGGCTAAAGCCCTTCTCCCCCATAAAAACGCAAAAAAGGAGAATAAAAATGGCAAAGATACAGATGAAAACGCCGCTTGTCGAAATGGACGGCGACGAAATGACAAGAATTATATGGCAACAGATCAAGGATATTCTTATTCTTCCGTTTGTGGATCTTAAAACCGAATATTACGATCTCGGCCTTGAGCACCGTAACGAAACGAACGATCAGGTAACTATCGATTCGGCAAACGCTACGAAGAAATACGGTGTTGCTGTCAAGTGTGCCACCATCACTCCCAACGCGGCGAGAATGACCGAATATAACCTTAAAGAAATGTGGAAATCCCCCAACGGCACTATCCGCGCTATTCTCGACGGCACGGTTTTCCGTACTCCGATAATCGTCAAGGGAATCCCGCCCTACGTTCGCAACTGGACAAAGCCCATTTCTATCGCACGTCACGCGTACGGCGATATTTATAAGGCTACCGAAATGAAGGTCGATGCGGGCTGTAAGGCAGAGCTTGTCGTTACCGATAAAAACGGCAACGAAACCCGCGCTCTTATCCACGATTTCAAAAACGATGGTATAATTCAGGGCGTTCATAATATCGATAAGAGCATAGAAGGCTTTGCGAGAAGCTGCTTCAATTATGCACTCGATACAGGGATGAGCCTTTGGTTCTCCACCAAGGATACCATAAGCAAGACCTACGACCATCGCTTTAAGGATATTTTTGCCGAAATATACGAAAACGAATATAAAGAAAAGTTCGAAGAAGCGGGAATAGAATATTTCTACACCCTTATCGACGATGCCGTTGCGCGCGTTATCCGTTCGGAAGGCGGCTTTATCTGGGCGTGCAAGAACTATGACGGCGACGTTATGAGCGATATGGTATCGACCGCGTACGGCTCGCTTGCGATGATGACGAGCGTTCTCGTTTCGCCCGACGGTATTTACGAATACGAGGCAGCTCACGGCACCGTACAGCGCCACTACTACAATCATCTCAAGGGTCTTTCTACCTCGACTAACTCGGTTGCGACCATCTTTGCATGGACCGGTGCGCTCAGAAAACGCGGTGAGCTCGACGGAACAGACGAGCTTTGCGAATTTGCGGATAAGCTCGAGCGCGCTTGCATCGATACTATCGAAAGCGGCGTTATGACCAAGGACCTTTACCTTATTTCCACACTCGAAAACAAAACTCAGGTAGATACGACAGGCTTCCTGCAGGCAATTGCTTCGAGAATGTAAAAACTTATTGGAAACGTATTAAAAATCCCCGCCTTTGCGATTAAGATTGAAGGCGGGGATTGACTTTTGTCATTGATTGTAGTATAATCGATAAAAATCAATTCACCGCGGAGGTCATATCGTGGAGATTAAAGATATATTTACTTTATGTAATATAATCCTCACCGCCTCGTTTGTACTTTGCTATCTTTATCAGTTTATATATATATTCTGGGTTTTTCTCGGAAAAGATAAATCCGATCCCGTTAAAAGCGATAAACTAAACAAATTCGGCGTGGTTATCAGTGCCCGTAACGAAGAAAACGTTATCGGTCACCTTATCGAAAGTATAAACCGTCAGGATTATCCGCAGGAGCTTATAAAGGTCTTTCTTATTGCCGATAACTGTACCGATTCCACTGCTCAGGTCGGCAGGGAACACGGCGCGATCGTTCTCGAGCGTAACAATAAAGAGCTTGTCGGTAAGGGATATGCGCTTGATTTTCTCTTTAAAAAGCTTCTTGCCGAAAACGATGATTGCGACGCATACATAATCTTCGATGCGGACAACCTTGTCGATAAAAATTTCGTCAAGGAAATGAACAAAAACTTCAATCGCGCATATAAAGCGCTTACCAGCTACCGTAATTCCAAAAACTACGGCACCAACTGGATTTCCGCAGGCTATTCGCTTTGGTTCCTGCGTGAAGCAAAGTATCTTAACCACGCAAGAATGCGCTTCGGCACCTCTTGCGCTATTTCGGGTACCGGCTTCTGTATAAGCAAGGATATTATCGAAAGCAACAACGGCTGGCCCTATCATCTTCTTACCGAGGATATCGAATTTTCGACCGATATGGCGGTTCGCGGCATAAAGATCGGTTACAGCGGCGGTTCTATCGTTTATGACGAACAGCCCGAAACCTTCA
>JAZTZF010000012.1:0-3394 GCA_045637325.1 Eubacteriales bacterium
ACGGCATCGCTCTTTTTGTACGATTTTTCTACCGTATCAAGCGAATTTGCAAAAATGAATGCATTTATAAGCACAACAAGTGCAAACAGCACCCATATACATATCTTGAGTTTCATTTTTCTACCTCTGCTTTATCATGCTTTTGGCGAGATTGCGAACATACTTGAACGATTGCGGTTCGCAAACCGAAATTACGATAAAATACACAGCCATAACGCATATTGCATAGGGAATACACCAAAGGATCAGCTTGCCGTACGAGCTTAGGTCGAGCACGACAAATTTATTCAGATAAGTAATCACCGAAAACACCGATATATTTATAAGCCAGCATTTATAGGTGTTCATCGGACTGCGTAAGATGATATTCTTATTCACGTAAAGTATAAGATAGTTCGTGCGGTACAATGAAGAAACAACGGTACCTAAAAGAGCTCCGTATATACCGTAAAAATAAATAAGCACTATCGAAGAAACGATATTTATTACCGATTCTGCCGTTGCGCTGTTTTGCGTTTGCTTGAAATGTCCCGCAATATGTATCATCGATTCTGACGTATATCTGCCCGCATATAACAAATTGACAATAACAAAAAGGAACGGAAGGTACTTGAGCAGATAGTCGGCATCCGATATGCCTTTTGTGTACAACGCCATAAACGGCAACGCAAAATTACCTACTATAGTAAACATCGCAAAGACAAACGTGATATAAAATGCCTCGAATGCGCGAAACATCTTCAAAAAGGTTTCCCGATCGGTATGAAATACATACGCCACCTTGAACTCCAAGGCTTCCTGTATTGCCTTCAAAGCCCGACCTACCATGCTGAAAAACAGGTTATACATCGCATAAACGCTTACCTGTTTGAGTGTTGTCATTGCGGTCAACAGCACGGTATCTACGTTTGTCGTTATTAAATAATTTATATCATGTATGAGTACATTCTTACTTTGAGATATTGATTCGTAATCAGGCTTTACGCTCAGATCGATCCAGGAATAATGCTTTTTGATATAATAGGTAATATAAATCATCTGGGCAAAGCTGGTGAGCATCGCCGCAAACTGAACGAAAACGACGTTGAACCCGAGCGAAATCAGCACTATCTTGGATATTTGTTTTGCGGCGTTGGTGAACATCTCCAGCCCTGAACGGACATAATTCTTGCCGTCTGCCTTGAGCAACAAAAGATATTTGCCGTGGAAAAAGAAGTTTACCACGTTCCCCACACCGTTGAACAGTATGATCATAACGATCGTCCAGAAGGAGATATCGCTCTTTATAAATAGCGGATATATAATCGAAAAAGCAACGATAATACCCGAATATATCAAGCCTGTGCGGTGGTAATATCTGTTTGTCGCGGACAAAACCGCGTTTGAATCGTCTTGGGTATGATTGGCGAGCGTTCTGTACAGTGCCTGACAGGATGCCGCCGCCACGCCTGCTTCTACAAGCGCGATACACGCATAGATGTTGGTAACCGAAGACAACAGACCGTTTACTTCGGAGCCGTAGTTGTTTAGAACCAGCTTTGGGACAACTATCCCCAAAACGATGGCAACTACGTGACAACCGATGCCGAACAGCAGATTATATTTGATTTTCTTACCGTCTTTCATCCTATAATCTCCTGCGTTAATACAACCGTTTCTTACTGTTTTTGTTCCAAAAACCGTTTATCGCCTATAAACGCCAACGACAAAACGAAATATGCCATATACGCCGCTTCGCTTCGTAACGATGAATTATATACGGCGATCATGCAACACGCAACCGCCATGATCGCTCCTATCTGAGAATAAATCTTATCCTCGGGTGTTGCGTTTTTTAGCCTTGACTTATGCAAAGCGACAAAACAAATCATCACGAAAAAGCCGAAAAAGAACACCAAGCCCGTATATCCCATTTCGAGATATATAGCGGCTGTCGAAAACCAGTTATAGCGCAAAAAGTAATACTGCTCATAAAACGGTGTGTTAAGAAATTCATACGCCGCGGTATCGCAGTTACCCAAACCCATTCCGATCGCCTGTGCAATAGCTGTTGTTAGGAATCTTGCCGAAATAACCGGTATTGCTGTAAGGCGATTGAGCGATTCTGCAGTAGAATAGCCTCTTAATGTTACACTATCGATAATCGCCTGTATAGAATAGAAATCGGTAAATTCCGGAAATAGATTTTTTAGCAGTTGTATGCCTAACGGAATTGCGATGATTCCCACGACGATAAACAAGAGTTTTCTGAATGAAAATCTTGCAACAAGCAGAGCTAAAAGAAAAATCACTGCAAACTCTATGAAAAAAAACTTCAATTCCGACAAAGCAGCTATTATCAGCGACACGCCACTTTTTGCCAAAAAGGAAAGAAAAGATTCTCGCTTATTTAAGTAACATACCGACGTTTTAATTATAGCAATTACCAAAAATACATTTAGGTTACCGTTACTACCCAACTCAACGCCGAACAAGCCGCCCAAATAATCCTGATATTTACCGAGCACGAAATACTGAAACAGGCACACTGCGGAATTCAGCCAGAACAGGATATCAAACAGTCTTAAATAGTACTTTATATCTTCTCTTCTGAGAAATACTACAAAAGCGGCAAATGCAACATAAAAGCGAAAATTATTTCTGAACCCCCACAAAAAATATACAATTGCTTGATAATTAAAAACGTAGCTTATTACTGCATATAGAAAAAAACATATCGGCCACAAACAAACCAGAAAAACACTGCTTGAAAAAGCCATTTTTCGTTTGATAAGAGTCCCGATAATAAGCATCAACAAAAAAATCCATGCTACATCCAAAATATATTTGATGGCATTCGGAAGTCTTAGCAACCCAATCAACGTGCCAAAACAAAACGGTAACAATATTATCACCGCTATTAATAATTCGGGTTGATTGAATTTTCTTAGATGGGTTTTAAGATCCAAACTCATTAAGATCCTTCCTCGTAATTATGGCTTCCTTTTATTTATTACGCATGGATATCAGTTGCTTCCCTGCCAAGAGCAGAACACAAAGTGCATACAGCTTGTTTCTTATCGAGAAGAACAAAACCTTTCGCATCATGCCCGATCTGTCTTTTTTGTTGGCTGTCAAAACAGACTGCAACACGTCGTCATCGACGATTTTTTTTACGGCAGAATAGGTATCTGAACAGCTGCGTTTTAGTGTACACTCCTGCTTCAGACAGGCTATCGTATAGCCCAAATAGGGCTTTGACAGACGATGAATAACCTCGCCGTTATACTCGAGCTGTTCGCACAGCTTTTTGCTCTCGACATAAAAACGCCTTACCTTTTCATATCGGTCTGCGCGGTAAATATGGCTGAACGAAGCATCGTTTCTGCGGTAATAATAACGCGCTTCCGCCAAT
>JAZTZF010000013.1:0-8542 GCA_045637325.1 Eubacteriales bacterium
CCCTCTTTATATGCCGTTTCGACATTTTCAAATACCAGTTTTACCGCCTCTAATGCAAGGCGCCTTGTTTCTTTTGTGGTAGAGCGTCCGATATAAGATTCTACCGCGTGAGTAAGCGCATCCACGCCTGTTGTTGCGGTAAGATGCGGCGGCAAAGAATATGTGAGAGATGCATCAAGCACGGCATAATGAGGAATTAACGGAAAACTCATTATTGCATATTTATGTTTGGTTAGATGATCGGTTATCAGTGCCGCCAAGGTTGTTTCGCTGCCCGTACCTGCGGTTGTGGGTATGGCTATTAATGTCGGCAATCTGCGCCAAGCCTTTAGTTTACCGCCCAACTGATTGACCGTTCTTTTCGGATATACAACACGCGCGCCGACTGCTTTGGCACAATCCATTGCCGAACCGCCTCCGATGGCAATTATAGCATTGCATTTATTCGCTTTGTACAACGACAACGCTTCTTCTACATTTTGAACGGTTGGATTGGGCTGTGTGCCGTCATAAACAACATAAGATACGCCGAGTGCTAAAAGAGCTGACTCTACCGGCTTTACCAGACCGTTATTTATGATGCCCTTATCGGTAACGACAAGTACCGAGTTGGCTTTTTCTTTGTTTAGAACCCTGCCAAGCTCGGAACACGAATTGATAATTTCCGGTTCTCTGTACGGAAGTACCGGAAGCGCCATTCTGAATGCCGCCTGAAAAACACGGCAAAATACTGCTTTCGCAAAAAACATGATTACTCCTTATTTCTCGCCGCTCTTTAATACGGCTTCTAAATTTTCGCTGATAATAGAAAGACTGCGGTAAAATTCTATTCTCTGCTCTTCTGTAAGACCCAAATCGGTTTTACTGAGAACGCTGTCGATCTTATCAGCGATCTTTTTGCCGACTTCACTTCCCTTGTCGGTCAGTATAAGCGGGGTCTTATATCTCTTTTCACTTTTTGATTCGCATGTGAGATAACCGTTTGTTTCGAGATAATCCAAGGCGCGCGAGATGGTTGCCTTGTCTTCCTCGCAACGCTCGCAAAGATCTGTTGCAGTTGCACCTTTGGCAGAATAAAGATAATAAAGACACGAAACATGAGCGCTTCTCAAATTGTATTCTGCCATTTCTTGGTTTTTAATCTTACGAATATTGCGGCTGATTCTGTTAATAAGAACAGTAAATGTTTCAAATCTTTCTTGCATAAGATTGCCTCTCTATTTTAACCAATTCTTTGATATAAGTTCCTCTTTTTTAATCAATGCTCATATCGAGCTTAAAACGCATAATTTTTCGCAGAGTGTTTTTGGGAAAGTCTTCCGTACGAATCTTTACCACATTAATCTTCTTGTACGGAACTGCGGTCCTGTTATATTTTTCAATATATGGCTGTAAATATGCCTTAACATCGGATATTTCGTTTTTGGAAATATAATCATTATCGGGAAAAATCTCCGCAACAATGGCGTTATATTGCATACCTCTGCGGCTTTGCCCTTCATAGACAATAATATCTTGCACACCCGGAATAGAAATCAATTCATTTTCAATTTCTTCGGGATATACATTTTTGCCGTTGGAAAGGATAATCAGATTCTTTTTTCTTCCGGTAATATAAAGGATTCGATCCTTAGTCAGTTTGCCGTAATCTCCGGTTTTAAAGAAGCCGTCATCATCTATTGCTTCGCGAGTGTTTTCCTCGTCCTTATAGTAACCAAGCATAACGTTGGGGCCTTTGACCCAAATCTCTCCTTCGCCATCCTCGTTTGGCTCGCTGATTT
The DNA here is from genome assembly GCA_045637325.1 of Eubacteriales bacterium. Classification (GTDB taxonomy): domain Bacteria; phylum Bacillota; class Clostridia; order Oscillospirales; family CAG-382; genus Coliplasma. Next base: position 1,782 of record JAZTZF010000013.1, read on the forward strand.
TCACCTCATCCATATCGAGAACTGTTCCGACACTGCCCTTTACAACGTTGCGGCTTCTGTTGACCGAAATCAATGGCGAGCACTCTGTGATACCGTATCCGTTTAAAATCGAAATTCCCAATCCTTCAAAAAACGAAACTATTTCTTGATTGATCGGCGCGCCTCCCGTCACAATGGTTTTGATTCTTCCGCCAAACGCGTTTCTTATCTGAGCAAATAGTTTTTCTCTTAAATCAACGAGCCCGAAACTTGCAGTTCGGGTAACCTTGGCAAGTTTTATCATATTGTTTACCATTGCATTTTTGCCCTGATTCTTAAGAGTCGCTTGTATTTTTCGATAAAAGGTTTCAAGATAAAGAGGAACCAAAACAAGATGACCCGGTCTTTCCATCACAAGTTCCTTTTGCACATAACGGATACCGCTGGATAAATACACCTCTGTTCCTATCATTACATGTCCTATAAGCATAACAGTAGAACCATAAGTATGATGTGGCGGTAAAACCGAAACGGTTTTCTTCTCAAAATCTATGTAAGGTACAACGTCAGACATGTTGCGGATAATGGAATCGGTACTAAGCATGACGCCCTTGCCTTTTCCGGTGGTTCCTGAGGTATAGACAAGAAGCGAAAGCTTACGGTTATCAAAGTCTACAGCAAAGTATGGTCTTCTATCGTCTAAATATTTTCGGCGTCCTTGGGCTATCATAGCCAAAAGACCTTGTTCTCCTTCTGCACCAAAATAGACAGTCGGAGATTCCAAATCGCAAATTCGTCGGATTCCTTCACTCTTATCCGAAAGATCTTCATCGCAGAATAGATAGTCGATATCTGCGTTTTTTGCTGTATTTGCCAGTTCCGTGGAGTTCCAATCTCGATCAAGCGGGACAAGAACCGCCCCGATAAGAAGAGTGGCGTAATATGTAACTACAAAATCATAAGACATTTTTCCTATTGCGACAATATGCTTTCCCTCCATTTTTCGAGAAAGCATTTCAGTTGCAAGAGCTCTTACGTCATCACGGAACTCAATGTAACTGACGGTGACTTTTTCCTTGTCATTGGGTTTCAAACGATAAGAAAATGCAGTGCTGTTACCGTAGGTTTTTGCAGCATATTCTACTATATGACGAATACTTTTAAATTCTCTTTTAGGATGTAACTGTTCGTTATTCATGGAAACACAACTCCTTTTTTTGTTATCAAATTGTTGTTTGGTAAATCTAAATTCTTCGGATGACATACAATAAATAACACTTGTTGAAATCTCAACAAGTGCAGAGTATAGCACAAACTTGTTGAAATGTCAACAAGTTTGTGCTATTATTTCCAAATGCGGTCGATATATTATCAACCTTGTTTTCGGTTTTGATGCCGAAACTGACGAAAAAGAGCATATTGATCCTTAATTTACCCTTAATTCACCCTTATTTTACTGTATTTTTTATTTTTATTGACTTATTTCTAAGTATCTGTTACAATAGTTGCAAAAGAAACCGTTGCGGTCGCAACTATCGTTTTTTTGAGGTATCATATGTCGAAATTTATGAAAATGCTGAACAATATCAGCCGTTCTCAAGCGATCTACAGGCATAGCAGGATCTCTGCAGATGATCTGCAAAGCAGTCATTATGCCTTTGCCTTGGCTATATGCCGCGAACCCGGACGTTCTCAGGAGGAGCTTGCGAGAGAGCTTTGTATTAACAAAAGTACGGTCGCAAGGAACCTTAATTATCTTGAGGAAAAAGGTTATATTTCCAGACTACCTTTGCCGAATGACAAGCGACGCTTTTCGGTCTTCCCTACCGAAAAGATGCTTGATATTCTGCCCGAGATAAAGACGGCGTCGCTCGAGTGGATGGATCTTCTATCCGAGGGGATACCGAAAGAGGAGTTGGATATATTCGACTCGGTTCTGCGGCGTATGCAGGAAAAAGCAAGAGAGATCATTGAGAAGCAAGAGGACAACAAATGAAGTGGGTTTTTACGTATCTAAAGCCGTTGCAATCAAGGATATCGGCAGGAATCACGGTTAAGATAATCGGCACCGTTGCCGAGCTGATAATTCCTTTTTTGCTTAGTTATATACTCGAAAACGTTATAAATACAAACGACATAAATAAGATCTTGATCTACGGAGTTCTTATGGCGGTTTGTGCAATTATCGCCTGCCTCGGCAATATAATCGCCAACAGAATGGCGGCGAAAACCACCATGATATTCTCTACACATATGAGAAAGGATCTCTTTTCGAAAACGCTTCATCTTTCGGCAAGAAGCACCGACAGATTTACGATTCCGTCGCTCGAATCGAGAATAACCTCCGACACATATAACGTGCAGAATTTTATCGGAATGATGCAGAGGATGGGAATACGCGCGCCTATTCTTCTGCTCGGCGGAACTATCATTACAATGCTCATGGACAAAAAACTGGCTTTGGTTATGATAGCTACACTTCCGCTGATATTTATCGTTGTGTACAGCATTTCACGCATGGGTGTGCCGCTTTACTCCAAGGTTCAGCAGTCGGTTGACGGGATGGTCAGAGTAGTCCGTGAGGACGCTCAGGGGATTCGCGTTATCAAGGCACTCTCTAAAGTTGATTATGAAAATGCACGTTACGACAAGGCAAATGTGGCGCTCAAGCGTGACGAGAGCAAGGCAGGAATCATTATGGGTGTAGTCAATCCCGTTATGACTCTGCTTATGAATATGGGTATTGTAGCAGTTGTTGCCGTGAGCGCCTATTTTGTGGCGAGCAACCAATCCTCCGCAACTACTGTCATTGCGTTTATGCAATATTTTACGCTGATATCCATGGCGATGATGTCGCTTTCGAGAATGTTTGTTATGTACACCAAATGCGCCGCATCGGCAAAGCGTATATCGCAGGTTATGGAAGAGGTCAGCGAGCTTGAGATAGTCGATGATGATGGAAATGGAGACACTTCGCTTCACGTTTCGTTCGAAAACGTTTCTTTCTCATATCTCGGCAAGAGCGACAACCTAAAAGACATATCATTCTCCCTGAAAAAGGGCGACACACTTGGCATTATAGGCGCAACAGGAAGCGGAAAATCAACGATTCTCCGGCTTCTTATGCGTTTTTACGATGCAAACCGCGGCATTATCCGTATCAACGGCAAAGACGTTCGCTCTTACGGTCGGGACGAGCTTACGTCGATGTTCGGTGTAGTGTTCCAAAACGACTTTCTTTATGCCGATTCGATAGAAGAAAATATCCGATTCGGGCGTGATATCAAAAGCGATGATATTGTAAAAGCGGCAGAGATCGCGCAGGCGCACGATTTTATAACCTCTTTTTCCGACGGCTATGCTCACGCCGTGTCTGCAGGAGGAACCAACCTCTCGGGCGGTCAGCGCCAGCGTGTACTTATATCCCGCGCAATAGCGGGACAGCCCGAGATACTGATACTTGACGACTCATCCTCGGCTCTCGACTATAAAACAGATGCGAATCTGCGCAGAGCACTTGCAGAATCGTTACCCGATTCTACGATTATAACCGTAGCGCAAAGAGTAAGCTCGGTCAAAAACTGCGATCTTATACTGGTTATCGAAGACGGCGCTGTTATAGGCTGCGGAAAGCACGAAGAACTTATGGAAAACTGCGCCGAGTATAAGGAGATAAGCGACTCGCAGATGGGAGGTGCTTTTCTTGACTGATAAGAACAGAAAACCGAAAAATAAAAAAGGCATCTTTTTGCGGCTGAGCAAATACGTTCTACAACAGTGGCCGTTGTTTGTTCCGGCTTTGCTCCTTACGCTGGGCGCAAACCAGCTCTCGCTGTTAGGTCCGAGATACTCGGGGGCGGCTATCGACGCTATCGAGCTTGAGAGCGGCGTTGACTTCCCTGCCGTTTGGGAAAATATAGTGTATATGCTTGCATGCTACGTGATCTCGGCACTGCTTTCCTATATCCTCTCGGTGGTTATGATACATCTGAGCCAGAGGATCATATACAAGATGCGAAAGCAGGTTTTCGAGAAGCTGACTACACTCCCGGTAAACTATTTCGACACCCACGCAACAGGCGATATCATAAGCCATCTCTCATACGATATAGACACCATCAACAGCACGCTGTCCCACGATCTTATACAGGTCATGACGAGTATTTATACCGTTGTGGGTTCGCTTATATTTATGTGGCAGATATCTAAACCGATGATACTTATATTTGTTATAACCGTTCCGGTATCGATATTCTTTACGCGACACCGTTCCAAGGTCGTTCGTCCGCGTTTTAGCAAAAGAGCAAAAAAATACGGCGAAATGAACGGTTTCGCAGAAGAAATGCTAACCGGATCGCGCACTATATCGGCTTACGGAAGGCAGGATGTTATTTCCTCGCGGTTTTATAAGATAAACGACGAAGCAATGGACGCTTTCTACAAGGCAGAATACCAAAGCGCACTGCTCTTCCCTACGATAAACCTTATAAATAATATTTCGCTCACTCTTGTTGCGATTATCGGCGGAATACTGTATATGTATTCGCAAAACGGCGTTTTCCTTGCCTCTTCTGCATTTTTCATCACACTCGGCGGTGTGGCTCAGTTTGTGCAGTATTCCAGAAAATTTGCAGGACCGATAAACGAGTTTTCCAATATTCTTCATGAGTTCCAGTCTGCATTTTCTGCCGCGGAACGTGTTTTTGCGATTCTTGATGAGGAGCCGGAGAAAGCAGACTCTCCCGACGCAAAAGAACTAAAAGACGTAAAAGGCGACGTTTGTCTGAGCAACGTGACTTTTGGCTACACGCAGGACAAAACGGTACTGAAAAACGTATCCGTAAACGCGAAAAAGGGGCAGACGGTAGCGATAGTCGGACCTACGGGAGCCGGCAAAACCACTATTATAAACCTGCTTATGCGATTCTACGACCAGCAAAGCGGCGAGATACTTATAGACGGAATACCGTCGGTAGATATCAAGCGAACCGATCTGCGGCTTGCATTTACGATGGTTCTTCAGGACACGTGGCTATTCCGAGGTACTATATACGACAATATCGTATACGGCAGAGAGGATGCCACGCCCGAGGAGGTCTATGCGGCGGCAAGATCCGCAAAAATCGCCTCGTATATCGAAAGTCTGCCCGACGGATATAACACCGTGCTCTCGGATGACGGAGTTAATATCTCCAAAGGGCAAAAGCAGCTTATTACCATAGCACGCGCCTTTCTTTCGAACGCACCCATACTTATTCTTGACGAGGCGACGTCAAACGTAGACTCGCGCACCGAGATACAGATACAAAACGCGATGACCGAGCTGATGAAAAACAAGACCTGCTTTATTATCGCACACAGACTTTCGACTATTCAGAACGCCGATACCATTCTCGTGGTAAAGGACGGAACTATAATCGAGCAAGGAAATCACGAGGAACTTATACAGCAAGGCGGTTTTTATCACTCTCTGTATCACTCGCAGTTTCATTGATAACCCTTATATAAACAAAAACAGCCTCGCAATGTTGACGATACAACATTGCGAGGTTGTTTATTTCGCCTTGAATTTTCAGTCTTTCCAGATGAAATGGTAGTTTATCGATTCTCCGCCGTCTACCAATATATTTTGCCCTGTGCAGAAGCTATTTGTAACTGTTAGGAAATACGCCCACTGCGCGATCTCCTCGGGTGTTGCCCATCTTTTTAGGGGTGTTTCGTCCATGATCTGCTTCCAAAGTGTCGGATCGTTTATAACGCACTCGTTAAGCGGTGTCAGAACTCCACCGGGGTCCAAGCTGTTACACGTCGCGCCGAATGACGCAATGCGGATTGCCGTATTTTTTGTATACGCCAAAACGCCGCCCTTGCTGGCGCAGTACTCGGGAAATTCTGCCCCCGTATGAGCGCTGGCAGAGCCGATATTCAAAACCGATCTGATTTTCGGCTGGAAGGCATATTTTTCGGTAATATAAATAAGCGCCTTGAGATTTATATCTATATCCGATTCGTTTTGGGTGCCTGCGTTATTGATCAATATCTCGACGTCCTCGATTTGCGGTAGATTATCTCTATCGCGCACGTCACATACGTAATGCGTGTATGCGTCATACTCGATAGCGGCGTTTTGTCTGTCGATGCCTATAACTGTATGACCTTCTTTTAGAAAAAGCTCCGCTATCGCTTTACCGATACCTTGTGTTGTTCCCGTGATTAATACTTTCATATTATCTATCTTTCTTGATGTGATCTAAATATTCTTTTCCGACGTTCTCGTTCTGCCATCTTTTTGTAATACGGTATCCGATAGGCGAAAACGCGATTTCCATGATCAATTCCGCAACCGCGCCGGTTAACGCGCACATCGTACACTGGAGTACCGTCCAATGGAATCCGTCCCAAAAGATCGGCGCGAAGAAAACGAAAACGATGACCGAAAAAATGAAATTGTCCAAAAACTGACCGATAAAGGTAGATATGTACGTTCTCATCGCATACGCCAGCTTGCCGTCGGGATTTTTTCGGAAGCTTTTGCCGATCATCCAATTGAGGGTATTGTTAATAACCGCCGAAGATAGAAAAGCCACCGTACTGCCCAAAAGGATAAACCACGTGCCGCCAAAAATACCATCGAAAGCACCAAAGTCGCCTGCGTTAGAAGGAACCGCGCTTGCAACGAAAAATATAAGGCAGGTGAGCAGATTGATTATCGCCGCAAGAACGGTGACGCTGTTGGAGGCTTTTGGCCCGAAATGCTTTGTAATGATATCCATGCACATAAA
>JAZTZF010000014.1:0-6820 GCA_045637325.1 Eubacteriales bacterium
ATCGCTTCACGCACCGAAGGCGCGCTTATCGTGCCGCAAGGCACACTTAGTTGAAAAGAAACACCTTTTGTCTACCGACAAAAGGTGTTTCTTTTCTGGGGTGGCTGACCGGGTTCGAACCGGCGACCCCCAGGGCCACAACCTGGTACTCTAACCAGCTGAGCTACAGCCACCATATGGCGTGCCTTGAGGGACTCGAACCCCCGACCTACTGCTTAGAAGGCAGTTGCTCTATCCAGCTGAGCTAAAGGCACATTTGTATGCCGTATACATACTTTCGTATCCCAAAACGCAAAAACATCAAGGGATTATGGAGCGGGTGACGGGAATCGGACCCGCGCGACCAGCTTGGAAGGCTGGGATTCTACCATTGAACTACACCCGCGTGTGTCGAAGTATGAAACGGTGTTTGTTGCAAAAAGGCACTTAATAACAACAGAAAAATACCAACGGAAACAAAGTGTTTTTGCTAAGGCGGTGTAAGGAGATCATACACCGCCTTAAACTATTACTTATGCTAAACCGTTGAGAAGCTTAGTGTACTGGCTCTTCTTGCGAGCAGCATTATTCTTGTGAATAATACCCTTGGAAACAGCCCTGTCTACCATGCCGACAGCTTCGAGATAAGTCTTTTCGGCAAGAGCCTTGTTGCCTTCGGCAACAGCAGCTTTATACTTCTTTATAGAAGTCTTCATAGCGGACTTGAACATCTTATTCTGAAGCGTTTTAGTTTCGGTAACTTTAACACGCTTTTTAGCAGATTTAATGTTAGGCATGCACTTTGCACCTCCATTTGAATTTTGGAACCAGTACATCATAACATACTTTTTCCCTTTTTGCAATAGGTTGCGGCAAAAAATTATATTTTTTTTTAATTTGGGGCAAAATTATAAAAAACAGCAATATACAGGGGTAGTTTATGTTTGAAAAGCGAACAGATCTGGCACTGGAAATACATGAATTGCGCGGAGAAGAATCGGGGATAACCGTCCGAGAGGAGATCAAAGAGGGATTTAAGGTCACTCTTGCCGAAGTTTCAAAAGGCAAAGGCGAGGAACTGTCGGGCAAGCGCGCGGGTAAATATATTACCGTCGAGATGGGAAAAATATGGCAAACCGACAGAGAATCGTTCTCGCGCATTGCGCGTCTGCTTGCTTCCGAGCTGGAATCGCTTCTGGCGCAGGGCGAGGGATGCGTTCTTGTCGCAGGGCTGGGAAACGAGGAAATAACTCCCGATTCATTGGGTCCGCGTGTTGTAAAAAAACTTCTTGTCACACGCCATATCAAGACCATGGATTCGGAGCTTTTCAATAGCGCAGGCTTTGGTTGCGTTGCGGCGATAAGCCCCGGAGTGCTCGGTCAGACGGGAATAGAAAGTGCGGAAATAATCAAAAGTGTGTGTCTGGCAGTCAAGCCGAGGTGTGTTATCGTTATCGATTCCTTGGCGTCGCGCCGCCTGAATCGGCTTGCCACCACGGTTCAGATCTCGGACGAGGGCATAAGTCCCGGTTCGGGAGTGTCTAATAAGCGAGTAGAGCTTAGCGCCGATCTTCTCGGTGCGCCTGTTATTTCTGTAGGTATTCCTACCGTGGTTGATGCCGCTACGCTTGCTTACGATCTGCTCGAGGAGCACAGCGGGAGGGAAGACGAAAGCTTTGCCGAAGTGATCGAGCGCATACTTGTCGGAAGCGGCAAAGATATGTTTGTAACCCCCAAGGATAATGATGTAATCGCGCGCGAAGCGTCGAAACTTCTTGCAAGCGCGATAAATATTGCCCTGCACCAAATGGATATTAACGAAATTAACGAATATATCGGTTGAAACAGTCATAATTTGGATTTGCTCGGCATATAATTTGTTGAGGATGTGATAAAATGAAAAGAAGACTAACCGTAACACAAAGACAAGCTATTCTAAAAGGCTTTTGTCTGCTGTTGTCTGCTGCCGTACTTTTGGGAGTGTTTATGGCGGTGCCGTATATGGTGCGCGCCATACCGCGTATAAGCGGAACCGGTTCTAGAAGCGTTTTGAGCGGTACCGAAGCGATGGGGGAAGGAATACCCGTTTTCGCGCTCGGTGCAGGGGATCAAGCAGATAAGGAAACCCCAACCGAACCCGAACAAAATTATGCTCCCGAATCCGAACCCGACGACCTTCTCGGCGGCGAGTACGAACCCGAGGAAGAGATTCCGACTCCGACACCCGGAGCGAACGACCTGCCTGTTTTTTCGAGTAATCTCGCATGGTACGAGTACGGCGAAAAAGCAACTCTGAATATGATCAACCGCACAAAATATTCGGTTGACCTGCCGTCGTTTCTAAAAAGAGCGTTTCCGATCAAGGGCAATATACCCGAAGAAGATCCGCTGGTTTTGATAATCCACACCCACGGAAGCGAGAGTTATCTTGATGCGGGATACGATTTTTATTCGCCGTCCGAGACCTTCCGCTCGCGCAATGAATCCGAAACGGTGGTACATATCGGCGAAGTTCTTTGCGACAAACTGAATTCACTCGGCATAAATACAATTCACGACAAAACGATGTACGATCAAATCGATTTTAACAAATCGTATAATTATTCTCGTGAGGGTATAAAAAAAGCGCTCGAGAAATATCCATCCATTCGATTTGTTATAGATCTGCACCGCGATTCGGTTTTTGACGGAAATAATAACAATGTCAAACCGCTTGCGGTTTTGAACGGTAAAAAGTGTGCACAGCTGATGCTTGTTGTCGGGACCGACCAAGGCGGTGCCGAGCATCCGAATTGGCGCGATAACCTGACGTTTGCAACGCATCTGCAACAAAAAATGAATGACTTTTACCCAACGCTTGCACGTCCGATAAATCTTCGTACCGCCGCATTTAATCAGGCACTTACCAAGGGCAGTGTGATTTTGGAGGTCGGCTCCTGCGGAAACACCATAGAAGAAGCAGAGAATGCAATATTGCTTTTTGCTCAGGCGTATGCAAGTCTTATAAAAGAAAATTTGAATTGAAAGAAAACTGCCGCATGTCAAACTTGCGGCAGTTTTCTTTCAATATATTATATATTGGGTTTGTTTACGATATCGCAATCGAATTTCACTAAAATGGTATCCTTGCCGATCCGTTCGATATCAGACCAAGGTATAATTATGCGGTTTTTTGCCGACAGCGACGCCAAGAGTCCGTTGCCGGGAAGAATTATGGCGCGTATCTCTCCGGTACAGGAATTAAATTCCAGATCGCATACGCAACCCAACAAACTTCCGTCGCGTATGTTTATTACCTCCTTGCTTCTCAATTCCGAGAAGGTGGACATTACCGAAATCAAAGCAGTATGCATATCAGACCGCCGCTGCCTTCGTTTATGATTCGCTGTATGGTTCCAGCTATTTTTGCTCGTGCATCATCGGGCATATGCGCCAATTTGCTGTTCAGACCTTCGCTTACAAGCTCATGCAGAGTTTTTCCGAACATATTAGATTCCCATATGCTCTTGGGGTCTTCCTCGAACTCTTTCAAAAGAAAGCTCACGAGTTCCTCGGATTGACTTTCGGTGCCGACTATCGGATTCACTTCGGTTTCGATATCGGCTTTCATCATGTGTATGGAGGGCGCACTTGCTTTCAGCTTTACTCCGTAACCGCCGGGCTGTTTTACTATTTCGGGTTCCTCGAGCGTCAGATCTTCGATCGAGGGCATTACAATGCCGTAGCCGTCGTTCATAACGTCGTCAATGGCGCTTGCCACCTTGTCGTATTTTCTCTTTATATCGGCTAGCTCTGTCATGGTTGTAAGCAACGCGCGTTCATTTTCTATATCAAAACCGCTTTTTTCTCCGAGGATAGAGTAGAAAATTCTGTCGGGAATTCGTATATCTATTTTCGCACTGCCGCTGCCGAGATCCAGTTTTTCGAGTCTTGCGGTTATATCGCCGTCTGCTTCGAATGTTTCTGCCGCATCGCGTATTTCTCCTACCCGACGCAGGCGGCATACCGTGTCGGATATGCCCGAGAATAATCCGGTTTTCAGTTCGTCATCGTCATCCAAAACGCTTATCCAGCCGGGAAGGGCAAAGCGTATTTCGCGCACGGGAAATTCATAAAGTAATCCGCGCAGGATGTCTTTAATATCCGATTCGTTCATCTCGAGACAGTTTATCGGCAATACAGGAACATCGTATTCGCGCTCGAGCTCGCTTGCCAGATTTTGTGATTGCACCGAATTCGGTTGCAGACAGTTAAGTACGACAACAAAAGGCTTTGAAAGAGCCTTTAATTCGGAAATCACTCTCTTTTCGGATTCGATATATGCTTCTCTCGGAAGCTCTCCTATCGTACCGTCGGTAGTAACGACGATGCCGATGGTTGAGTGCTCGTCAATAACCTTTCTTGTGCCTGTTTCTGCGGCTTTTTCAAAAGGCAACGGGTCGTTTGACCAAGGTGTCATTACCATTCGGGGCTGTCCGTCTTCAATAAGCCCCATTGCGCCCGGCACTATGTATCCTACGCAATCTATTAGCTTAACTCGGCACTCGGTTCCCTCGTCAAGCGGTATTCTTACCGCGGTTTCGGGTATAAATTTCGGTTCGGTCGTCATAACCGTTCTGCCCGATGCCGACTGCGGCATTTCGTCTTTTGCGCGTTCGCGTGCGCTGTCGGTTTCTATGTTGGGCAGAATAAGGTTTTCGGTAAAGCGTTTTATCAACGTCGATTTACCTGTTCTTACCGGCCCCACCACTCCAATGTAAATATCGCCGCCTGTGCGCGTGGCGATATCGCTGTATATTCCCATATCGGTCATATGTGTGTCCTCCTTGCGTTTTGTTACAAGTGTATTCCGCCGTTTTTTTATATAGAACAGATTGACAACAATTCTTTTTTGTGGTATCTTCAAATATGTATAAAAATGCATATTTCGGAGGGAACCAAATGAAACAAATTAAGAGGATCGGCGTTCTTACCAGCGGTGGCGACGCACCCGGTATGAACGCGGCTGTACGTGCCGTTACCAGACTTGCACTTTGCAAGGGAATAGAGGTAATGGGGATCTATAACGGCTATCAGGGCCTTATAGACGGGAATGTTCAACAACTTCACGAGCGCGATGTTTCATTTATCATAAACCGCGGCGGTACTATGCTTTATTCGGCGCGCAGCGACGAGTTTCGCAAATGGGAAGGCGTTCAGAAAGCCGCAAAGACCTGCGATGACCTCGGCATAGATGGTATCGTTACAATCGGCGGAGACGGTACGTTCCGCGGTGCGGTGGACCTTACGAATGCAGGTGTTCCCTGTATAGGTATTCCGGCAACGATAGATAACGATATTGCTTCTACCGAGGCGACGATCGGTTTTGATACCGCTATGAACACGGTTGTCGATCTGGTGGATAAACTCCGCGATACGAGCGAAAGCCATTCGCGTTGTACGGTTGTAGAGGTAATGGGCAGAGAGGCAGGCGATATTGCTTTGCAGACCGCTATTGCGCTTGGTGCCGTTACAGCCGTAATCAGAGAGATTCCTACCGATTTCGACCACGTTATCGAAAAAATGATCAAAGCACGTCAGGGCGGCAAGCGAAACTTTATTATCATTGCTTGCGAGGGCATGGGCAAGGACTACGGCGAAGAACTCAGTTCTATGATTCAGGCGCGCAGCGGTATAGAATCGCGTTTCGCAAGACTTGCGCATATCCAGCGCGGCGGTGCGCCCACACTGCGCGACCGCGTTCTTGCTACCCAGATGGGATGTGCGGCGGTAGAGAACCTTATAGCAGGACAAATGAAGCAGGTTATGTGCTTGCGCGGCAATAATATTGTAGCAATGGATATTTTCGATTCTCTTACGGTCGATAAACTTATGAAAGGCAAGCTCAAGCCCGAGGAAGAAGAAGCTATCCCTCCGAACAAACTGTACGAAATGAAACGTATAGTTGCCGATAAACAGGCGTATAAAAAATATCTCAACTACATAATCGACCATATCACGCTCTGAGAATTTTCTGTATTTTTGTCAACATTTTCAAATGCTATTTGCAGATTTCGAGTTGACAACAACGCGTTACTATGTTATAATTCGAAATAAGTTATGGGATTTTGTCCCACAAATAAAAATTTTAGAAAGGAAACACACAAATGAAGAAGATCACAGCGCTTCTTATCTCTGTTCTGTTGGTTGTTTCTCTGTTTAGCGTTTTCGCTTCAGCAGAAGTTACCAACGTAGCACTCGGCAAAACCTACACCGGCGCTGACGCAGCTGTTACCAATGCAAACGGTGACGTAGCTGCTCACGGTGCAGACCTTACCGACGGCCAGAAAATCGACGTTATCGATTATAACGGCGGTTGGCTCGGTCTTTGGTACAACAAAGACGCTACTATCGCGAGCAACAACGCTCCCGACGGTATCGCTACCATCGTTGTTGACCTTGAAAGGGTTTACAACACCATCAGCGAAGTTAAAGTTAACCTTTGGCTTGGCGATCCCGCTTCCGGCATCGGCGCTCCCAAGAGCATAACCGTTGCTTTCTCCGAAGACGGCGAAACCTACACTGATGCTGTAGCTTTGAACGTTCCCGACAGCACTACCGCTGCATGGGCAACTGCTACTTTCAACAACGCATCCGCTCAGTACGTAAAATTCGTTATCGAAACCCAGGCTACCTGGACCTTCCTTAACGAAATCGAAGTTTACGCTGATCCCGATGCTACTTCCGAAGAGCCCTCCGAAGAGCCCTCCGAAGAGCCCTCCGAAGAACCCTCTGAAGAACCCTCTGAAGAGCCCTCCGAAGAGCCTTCTGACGAACCCTCCGACGAGCCTTCTGACGAACC
>JAZTZF010000015.1:0-2105 GCA_045637325.1 Eubacteriales bacterium
CTCCATATACACTCTGCCCAGATTCGAAACAAACCTGCGTACAAGCAGCTTGGCAAGCAACCGTCCAAACGCATTCTCGTAGAGAAAGGAAACAGTTTTGCTCTGCCCACTGTCGGTCGTAACGGTATTACCGGAGCGGTCTTTTATCATTTTTGTCATTTCCTTTTTCGACATCATCTTATTAATATATTATTATACATTTCTTTTCGCGGATTGTCAACAAAAAAAGACCGTTCCGCACAGGTTTTGCCTCTGCGGAACGGTATATAAATTAGTTCTTTTTAGTCTTGGAAGTTTCGTGACGGTAATATTTGCGGTAATAGTATTTCTTGTTGTTTTGTTTACGGTTGTTGCGGATAACGCCCAGCATTTTGCATCCGCTCTTCTGGATCTGCTCTACAACTTCTTGCGCCATGCGGTAATGAACCTTGGCGTTACCTATAACCATTGCCATACCGTCGCATTTTTCTGCAATAACGGCAGCATCGATAACCTGCCCCAAAGGCGGCGTGTCGATGATTATATAGTCATAAACCTTTCGGCATTCGGCAATAAGTGCCTCGAAATACTTACCGCTTAATAATTCTACGGGGTTGGGGGGATACTGTCCCGAGAAAAGGATGTGCATTCTGCTGTTGATAACCGGATAAAGACATTCGGATATCGGACACATTCCGGTAAGAACCTCACTGAGTCCGCTTTTCATCTGTGCAGAGGTGTTTCTGCCTGCCATGACCGATTTTCTCATATCGGCGTCTATCAGCAATACGCGTTTATCGAGCTCCGCAAAGCTTTTGGCGACATGAAGCGCAACCGTGGTTTTTCCGTCGTTTTCGTTACAGCTTGTAATGCCTATAACGCGAACGTCCTGTCCGCAGAACTGTATATTGGTACGTAATACCTTATATGCTTCTTCGGTGAAGAAATCTTTGTCACCGGGCAATTTGAGTTGAATCGGTTCCATATTTATTCCTTCTTTCCATCAACATTCATGTGCGGAGCATAATATTGCCGGTATCCGCTTTTTTTGTAATTTTTGTATCTGCCGCTCTTATTCTTTTTCTTCGGCGCATCGGCATCGGGAATATCGCCCAAAATACTTAACCCCAGAAAACGCTCTATATCTTCTTCGGTATGAATATAGTTATCGAACAGGAACATTGCAAGGAATACCACGTATACCAAAAGGCCTGCAATTATTCCGAACTTGACATAGCTCATAAAACTGACCTGATTTATAGCCCAGGTGCTGTATGTGCCTTCCTCATATACCTGTATGCGGTCGTAACGGAGTACGTTGTTTGCCTCTTGCGGGCCGATTACCGAAAGGGTATCAACGATCTGTTTTGCCCTTTCGGGAGTTGACGCAGTCGCGGTTATTTCAAGCACACGAGTATCTTCGGGGTGTTCTATTTTAATGTTTGATTTTAACGAATTATAGCCGTTTTTGATGCCGATCTCTTCGCCTACCGCATTCAATACCGTACGGCTCTGAAGCACGTAGATGGTGTCCGAAACCACAACGTTAGCAAGGGTATAATCGACCGTCCACTCGTTCTTAGATACCTGGTCTCCCTCGTTTTTGCTTATAAGATAAAGTGTACCCGTCGAGGAGTAGCGCGGGCTGTAGTTGACCTTTGCGCGCGCATACATAGCCACGGTGCAAAGTATCGCGGCGGCAATTACAAAAAGGAAACATCCGCGGAAAACATTCCACAGATCTTTTAGTGTAATCGTTTTGAGCGTTACTTTATTCATTGATTTTCCTCCAGATTCTTGTCGTGGCACAATAATTTAATTGCATTGTCACGACAGAGGTTATCGGCAGTTTCTTTGCCGTATTTTTTTAGCAAATAATCGTAAGCTTCTTTCATTTCGGGCGGACGTCTTGTTACACCGTGAGCATCGGTAGAGATAAAATCCACCAAACCTTTATTGAGCATATTTTTTACACGGTTGTTTTGACAGAACATCATAGGTTTGAAGCAAAGCGACGACGCATTCATCTGAACGAGCGCGCCGTTTTGACGAATCACCCACAGCCTGCCGGCACTTAATTTTCTGTATCGCTCGGCATGTGCTATGATAGGAAGATAACCCATATT
>JAZTZF010000016.1:0-4288 GCA_045637325.1 Eubacteriales bacterium
CAGACCAACTTTGTCTTCCTAAGACCGCTTGGCCTCCGACTTTCGTGATAAGTATGTAATGTATTTCGAAAACCGATTCCTAAAGGAAATGACGGGCAGGAAATTCGATATACTTGACAAGGTAGTTGAAGCATCGTTGGGTGAATCTTCTGTTCCAATAACAATATCTATAGGTGTTTCTGCAGGTAACGGCACGCTGAACGAAAAGCGCGAATCTGCTCAGATTGCACTGCGCTCTGCTTTGCAACGCGGCGGCGCACTTGCCGTAGTCAGGACCGAAGACGGCGAAGACAGCTACGGCGGAAGAACCAAGGCAGTTCAACGACAAACCAAGATACGCTCGCGCCTTTGCCGAGATCTCCTTTATGATTTGTTGCCCAAATGCTCTAATGTTATCATTATGGGACATCTCCGTCCCGATTTCGACTCGATCGCATCAAATATAGGCATCGCAAAGCTTGTACAATCGTTTGGCAAGGAATATTGCATAGTTGCCGACAGGAACGATAAAAACATTTCTAACATAATCGAGACCATATCCGAATTTCCCGAATACGATACGGTTTTTGTTGATGCGGTATATGCGCAGGAAATGCTTTCGCCTGATACTCTTGTTATAATTACCGATGCATCTAACCCCGAATTGTTTGCGGCAAGGGGCGTATATGAAAACGCTAGCAAGGTGGTTGTAATCGACCACCATGCAATAAAAGAAACTCTTGGGGATCAGGTACTGCAACCCACAAATATAGATCCTACCGCTTCCAGTGCCTCGGAGCTTGTTTGTGAGATATTGGAGCTTTCGCTCAGTCCCAATGCTTTGCGTCCCGAAGAAGCGCAGATATTGCTTGCAGGTATTTTGTTGGATACGCAATTTTTTGCGCGCGATACGGGTACAAGAACATACTCTGCTTGCATTTTCCTTAAAAATGCAGGAGCTGAAGCAGGCAAGGCAAAGAATCTATTCAAATCCGATCTTAAACAATTTCAGCGTGTCAGCAGAATTGAACAGCGCATGGAAGTCTACCGTGACAAGTTTGCAATTTCTTTTTATGTTGATAATAACGATCCCGAAAATAAGGTCACTGCATCAAAAGCCGCGGACCGTTTGATTGAAATAGACGGGATTTCTGCCTCGTTTGTCCTCTACTCGCTTGACAACGGTATTAATCTCTCAGCTCGAAGCGATGGCTCTGTCAATGTTATTAATATAGCAAAAATGCTTGGCGGAGGCGGTCATTTTCAATCGGCAGGTGCACTTATCCGCGAAAATGACGGCAACGGTCTGGGCAATGTTGTTTTTGATGTTACCAAGGCAGAAGATATCTTGAAAGAAGCCATCGATAATTATATCGGAATTACGAAAGAAGGTTAAATAATATGAAAGTAATTTTGTTAGAGGATGTAAAAGGTCAAGGTAAAAAAGGCGAATTGATCAATACTTCCGATGGATATGCGCGCAATTTTCTCTTTCCGCGCAAGCTTGCAAAACCTGCAGATGCAGGCTCGATAAAAGAAATAGAAAGCAAGAAGGAAAGTGAAGCATTCCATCTTGCCGAAGAAAAGAAAAAGGCGCAGGCAACAAAGGATTTCCTTGCTGATAAGCAAATAGTGTTTAAGACGAGCGGCGGTGCCGACGGAAGGCTATACGGCGCTGTTACCACCAAAGATATCAGCGAAAAAATAGAAAAAGATCTTGGTTTGAAAATCGACAAAAGGAACATTTCGATTTCGGATACAATCAAGACGGCAGGTATTTATCCTGTAAAAATCAAATTGTTTCAAGGTATTGTTGCCGAAATTAAACTTGTTGTAGAAGCTTAAATTTATATAGAGGAAGCGTTATGGCTGAACTTGACAGCATCAGAAAAATGCCGTTCTCGCTCGAGGCGGAACAGGCTATACTCGGTACGGTTATCGTAGATTCGGAAAAATTTGTTGACGTAGCAACTCTTAAGGAAGAGGACTTTTACCTCGAACAGCACAAACAAATTTTTGCCGCAATGCGCGATATGTTCAACAAAAACAGAGTCATCGATCCGGTGACTCTTATTGACACGCTTACTCAGATGGGTACATATACCGAGGGCGATGCGGCAAAATATATTAAATTGTTAGTCGATCTTGCTTCCGATGCCGCAAATATCGAGGAATACTCAAAAATAGTACGCGACAAGGCAATGCTTCGTTCGCTTATCGATGCATCGCGCGATATTTCGGACCTTGCATACAGCGAAAAAGGAGAAGTATCCGAGGCGGTTAATTTTGCTGAGCAGAGGATATATTCGATATCGCAAGACAAATATCAAGACGGCTTTGACAGAATTAGGGATGTTATTGTAGAGCACTACAAGACGTTAAAGCTTCTCAAGGAGAATCCCGAGGCGCTTGCAGGAACTCCTACACGTTTTGATACGCTTGACAGAGTGCTTATCGGCATGGGTAAAGGCGATCTTATTGTTGTCGGCGGACGTCCCGGTATGGGTAAAACCAGCTTTTGTATGAATATTGCTACAAACGTTGCAAAGACGACCGATAAGAACATTGCTGTATTTTCGCTCGAAATGTCTTCCGAGCAGTTGGTTTCGAGAATGTTAAGCAGTGAGGCGCTTATAGACAGTGCCAATATGCGTACAGGCAAGCTCTCAGATGACGATTGGCGTCACCTTGCCGAGGCGTCAAGCGTACTTTCGAATACAAACATTTATATCGATCCCAATCCCAATACTACTCCCACCGCAATGAAATCCAAATTGCGCAGACTCGATAATCTGGGACTTGTAATTATCGACTACCTTCAGCTTATGAATCCCGATGTTCCTACCGACAACCGCGTGTTGGATGTTGCGAGCATTACTCGTTCCATAAAGTTGATGGCAAAAGAATTTGAGATACCCATTATTCTATGTTCGCAGTTGGCGAGAGCCACCGAGAACCGAAAAGAGCGTCAGCCTATGCTTTCCGACCTGCGTGATTCGGGTGCTATCGAGCAGGACGCAGATATAGTATTGTTTATTTACAGAAGCGATTATTACGAACGCAAAGACGGTGAAAATCCCGATTATGCAAACGAAAATTCCGACTATATTCTTGCCGAATGTAACGTTGCAAAAAACCGTCACGGCAGCACGGGAGTGGTAAAACTGGCGTGGGTCGGTAAATACTATAAATTTATGAGCATTGAGGATAACGTTTCCCATGAATCGGGCGAAAATTGATTTTATCCGTAAGTTAACCGCATATTTCGAATCTTTACCTTTTTCTGTATCGGGTAAAAATTTGTGCGTTGGTCTGTCCGGCGGTGCCGATTCGGTTTCGCTGCTGCTGGGTCTTTTGGAAATATCTGATAAATTTGCTTTTAAGGTTTCTGCATGCCATTTTAATCACATGATTCGCGGCGATGAGGCTGACAAGGACGAGGAGTTTTGCAAAGCGCTTTGCAAAAAGCTAAATGTAGAGATATATTGCGGAAGAGACGATGTTCCTGCATACGCAAAATTATATAAGCTCGGTACCGAGGAAGCCGCTAGAAATTGCCGATATGCTTTTTTTGAACGGATATATTCAAAAGAATCTGTCGATTATTGTGTTACGGCACATAATAAAAACGATGATGCCGAAACGCTTTTGTTCAATTTGATTCGCGGCTCCGGTTCAAACGGTGCATCTTCTGTTTCGCCTTATTCCGAAAATATACTAAGACCGCTTTTAAAGACAAGCAGGGAAGAAATAGAAGCATATTTGACCGAAATCGGTCAGTCGTATATTACCGACAGCACCAATTTATCTAACGAATATACACGCAATTATATTCGCAATGTCATTTTCCCTCAGCTCTCAAGCATTAACCCTTCGTTCGTTGATGCATTATCAAGGTTTGCAGATTCCAGCCGATGCGACAGGGAATATTTCGATACCGTTGTTGAACAAAATATTGATTCCGATCTTACTGCTTTGCCCAAGTCTATACGCGATAGGATTATTCTGAAAAAATATAAAGAATTTTCAGACAAAGCGTTGAACTACGATATGCTTACCGATATCGAGCGCGCCGTTTTTTCGAATAAGCGCGTTTGTGTGCCATTGTTCGCAGATACCGAGGCTATTGTTTATAAAGGCAGCGTGTGTTTCTGCAAAAAAACAGAAAATACTTCTGCGGAGTATGATTTTCAACCGCTCGATTTTGGTGTGAATTTTGTTTTCGGCGACAAGGTTTCTATATCGGTGACAGATAAAATTGACGAGTTAGAAAATATTAACAAATTATACACCACTGCTTTTATATCAT
>JAZTZF010000017.1:0-3003 GCA_045637325.1 Eubacteriales bacterium
TCAAATCCAAGTACGACCTTTGGTATCCCCGTTATAAATCCAATTATGAAGGAAACCAGCACGCAGCTAACGCTTACGATTTTAGCGACTACTGCGGTATGTGGCAGCATGCTATTTTTGGTTACTACAAGGGTTTGGCAAGCAGTTCTGTAGATATGAACGTCTGCTACAAGGACTATCCCGCAATAATGAAGCAGTACGGCTATAACAACTGCGGCGAATCTGCAGAAAAAACCGCACTCCGTCAGGTTGTTGCACAGGCAGATACTCTTCGCAGTACCGCCTACAGCGACAGCCAGATAAACGCTATCCGCACCGCATATAATACCGCACTCAGCGCACTCAACAATGCGTCTGCTACCGCGGCAACGCTTACTTCCGCACGCGATGCGCTTTATAACGCTATCCACAATACATCCGCTATTCGCTCCAAGGGCAAGAAATATACCGTTTCTGTCAACAGCCGTACCGATAAATGGAAAGACAACGGCGTTCGCCTTACCGACGGCAAAATGTCTACTCTTCCCGGCGATACCGATGCATATTCGGGTCTTGGCTCTACCGATACCGTAGATATCACCGTCGATCTCGGCGCAGCTACCACTCACAATGTGTACCGCGTTTATACAGGCGTAAACGGATCTTGGGGCATCGGTGTTCCGTCCGAAATCAAGATCTCGGTTTCTTCCGACGGAACCAACTTTACCGAGATTTCTACCGATACGGCGGTTTCATACGTTGCAACAAGCGACCCCTGGAAGACCTATCTTATTACGGCATATACAGATTCCAACCGCACCGAGCGCTACGTTAGATTTTCTGTAACACCGCGCGCCGGCAAGCATATTTGGCTTGATGAGGTTGCCGTTCTTCAGACCGACGTTCCCAATGCAAAAAATGCGTACGTCGATGCTGTCAACAAGAGAGTAACGTCGGGCTCGTGTAATATCTTCACTCCGTCGTTCGGCACTATCACTACAACTAACGCAAACCACGCTTATACCCGCAATATCATTGCAAAATGGGATAGCGGAAAGAGCGCTTATGTAGTAAAGAGCACTTCCGTCGGCACCGGCACCACCACTCCCAGCATCACGCTTGCGTCTGACGAGATCCTTATCGCCGCTCATAACTGGGAAAGCGCATCGGGAGACGACTCGGTTCCCGGCAGCTACCGCAACCATCAGATACTTTCTTCGCTCAAAGTAGGCGATATCCTTACACTCGGCGGTATCAACGTTGCTTCGAACACTCGCTCTGTTGCATCGTACGTAAAGCTTTATAACGAGTTTACCGAGCCTGCACCTCTGCCCGATAATCTCGCAGTTAAGAAAGACTATACCACTTCCGACGTTTATAAAATAGACGGCGCGGTTGCATATCCCGACGAGGGCGGCGCTACCATGACAGACGGTAAAAACGCTCCCGTAAATGCAAAATTCAACGATCCTGCATTCGTTGGCTTCAATATAAACAGCGACGACTATAAGGAAGTCGGATATTCTTCCATCACCGTTGACTTGGGCGATAAGTATTCTGTTAATAAGTTTATTGCACACGTAGCATCAAGCTATAACGGTACGGCAGGTATTCATGCACCCAAAACCGTAAGTGTTTACGTTTCGAACGATAACGAAAGCTGGCAGGAAGCAGGTTCTGCATCTCCTGTAGATACAACCGCAATAAGCACCGTTTCTGCAGTTATCGAGCTTGATGAGAGCGTAAATGCACGTTACGTTCAGTTCCGCTTCCAGAGCGAAACCAACTGGATCTTCGTTTCCGAAGTAGAGGTTTACGAGGGCGCGCCTGTCGATTCCGAACCCGATCCCGAACCCGACCCTGAACCCGACCCTGAGCCCGATCCCGATCCCGAGGTTCTGTTGGGTGACGTAGATATCGACGGCGACATAGATGCTGTCGACTATCTCTTGGTAAAACGCTACTGCTTGGGTACGTACGATTTTGATGAAGACGCATACGTACGTGCTGATTTTGACGAGAATGCTTCGGTCAACTCGGTAGATTACCTCTTAATTAAGAGAGTCGTACTCGGCACCTACGGGGCATAATTAATAATTAAATTCAGACTGTTGTGAGCTCCCTCACAGCAGTCTGGTTTTGTTTGTTCTAACTATCGAAAAAACGAAAATAAAGTAGCGGCAAAAGTCCTTTTTGAAAATTTTTTCAAAAAAATCCAAAAAATATAAAACCGTTTTGATTTGAAATTCCCCTTAATAAACGTAAGCGAAAAAATTAAAACAAAAAGGAGAATTTCAAAAAATGTCTTACTGTCAAACTTGTGGAAACGAAGTTTCCGGAAATTTCTGTCAAAACTGCGGTGCTGCGATCAATATCACTCCCAGCTTTTCCGCAAAAGAAATTGTTAAAGAAAACACAACCATAAAAGCGCGTTACAAAGCAGTTCATGTTATACTTGCGGCTTATTTTGGATTTTTCGGACTAATTGTTGCCTTTATATCTGTTATGGGTGTTTTTGTCGCTCTTGGTGCAGGTTCTTTTGGCGCAACTATCGGAATGATACTTTCTATCTGTTTTGGGTTGAGCATTACCTTTCTGGCTTATCGTCCTGGCATGCGTTCTATTCGCAAAAACACTCCCGAAGAAGAACTTTCAAAAGTACGCAAATGCTTTATAAAGAAAACAATTATTGCTCTTCCCGCTTTGGCTGTTTCTATCATGGGATGTGCGTTTATTGTGGGAATTTTGCTTGGCGCTTGGAGAATTGCGGTAAAAGCATGCTCTCCCAGACCTATCGACTATACAGCTTTTGTTGATGATAAAAAAATTACCGTTATTCGTACGGTTGACAGTACCTTCTCATCTTACGATAATATTCGATACATCTATATAGACCGCGAAGGCAACCGCTACCGTGAAACAATGTATTAATATGTACGCAAAATATATTTTGGTTTTGTCTATCACACACTTAAGAAATAATTAAAACAAAAAGGAGAACCCCAAAATGGCTAACTGTAAAAA
>JAZTZF010000018.1:0-2473 GCA_045637325.1 Eubacteriales bacterium
CCTATCCCTATCCGCTGAAACAGCGTATTCTGGGTGAAATGGGGCATCTTTCCAACGAGCTTTGCGCCAAACTGCTCCCCCACCTTGTACGGTACGGGTGCGAATCGTGTTTGCTCGCGCATTTGAGCGAGGAGAACAACCGACCCGAAATAGCCTATGACGAGAGCCGTGAGTCGCTAAATGCAAACGGGTTCGCTGTTAATCTGAGCGACAAGACCGAAAGCGTAAATCTGCGTATAGCTTCGCCGTGGGGCATTTGCGAATTGGAATAACAAAAAAAGACCTCCTATGGCAGATATTGTTCTGCCGCAGGAGGTTTTTGTATTGTTCGTTATTGCTTTTTCTTTATATCCAACCTAGCTATGCCGATTATGATAGATATCATCGCCAATATCTCGCATATAATGCCGCCGATCGCAAAATTGTATATATTATATACAAGCCACGACGGAGAGCTTACCAACCCCAGTTTTCGCACCGTCTTTGCTTCCGACAAATAAAAGCCGATGCCCGATGCAACCATACCGATTATGGGCAGGAACTCTATAATAAAGTTGATTGTTGTAGGTTCCTTTCCGAACACCGCAAAGGTGAGCACATACGATGCCAAATACAGCAAATTGAAAAAATGCACCCAGATTATTTTATCGGCGCGGAATTTCTGTTTGTTTGCAAAAACGAGTGCGCGGAATGCGCCGATAAGGTTCAACAGACCGCCCACCGTAGCGCCGATCATAAACATGTTCACTGCAAAAAGCGACGCGCCGAAAAATTGCATCATTATGATATTCCGCTGTGCCTTCTGCTGAAACGATAAAATGTTTAACGCCATTGCAACAATGCCTATTGCCTGCGCCGTAATTTCGTATATACCCATAACGATCCCCCATTATTCCATGCGATATTTTATCACGACATGGCGGTTTTTGCAATATTTTATGGTTGCTTCCCGACAAAATATTTGTTATACTGTCGATAGGAGGTGAAGCGATTGAACTACGAACAGCTACCCAAACATATAGAAGAACTGCTTATTTCGGACCGCGAAAACCACACGCAACCCAATTTGGCATTCGACGAGCGTTATGCACTGCGGCGCGATATGTCGCACGACCAATCCACACCGCTTAGGAGTGCGTTTATACGCGATGCCGAGAAGATACTTCATTGCCCCTACTACAACCGCTATGCCGACAAAACACAGGTGTTTTCGTTTTACAAAAACGACGATATCACACGCCGCGCGCTTCATGTTCAGCTCGTTTCGCGCATTGCACGCACAATAGGCAGGGCGCTTAACCTTAATCTCGATCTAATCGAGGCAATTGCGCTCGGACACGATATCGGGCACACTCCGTTCGGCCACAAAGGCGAAACCTATCTTGACGAGCTGTTTTCTGCCAATACAGGCAGGCATTTCAGCCACAATATACACTCGGTGCGCGTGCTGGATCAAATATTTCCGCTAAACATCAGTTTGCAGACCCTAAACGGAATTGCCGCGCACGACGGCGAAATGGAGCTTGCTATCTATCAACCGAAGGAAACGGCAGATTTTGATGACTTCGACCGACAAATAGAATCCTGCTACATAGATAAATCGAATGTAAAAAAGCTGGTTCCCGCTACGCTTGAGGGGTGTGTTGTGCGTATTTCGGACATAATCGCCTATCTTGGAAAAGACAGGCAGGATGCCGAGCGTGCAGACCTAAGCGCCGCCGATGCCTTTGATGACGGCGCGATAGGCAAACACAACTCCGAGATAATAAACAACCTTTCGGTAAATATCGTCACCTACAGCTACGGAAAACCGTTTATCAAAATGGACGAGGAGCATTTTTCGGCACTGAGGAAAGCCAAAAGCGACAATTACGAGCAAATTTACACCACCGATGCAGTTGCCGCCGTGCTGGAAAACACGGTCCGCCCGATGATGCGCGACATATATAACCGTATGCTGGACGATCTGCTAAAGCAGGAAGTTTCTTCCCCCATATTCCGACATCATATAAAAATCGTCGATAAACCCTATTACAAGCGTTCGAGCCCCTATTTAGAAACCGAGCCGAACCAAATAGTTGTAGACTATATCGCCAGCATGACCGACGATTATCTTATCGACCTGCATTCCCACCTCTTCCCCGACAGCGATCTTTCGATAGACTATAAGGGGTATTTTGATTAAAAAACAAAAAACGAGTTCCCTTATAAATAGGAAACTCGTTTTTATTTTACATATCTTTAATTATCAGCTTATTTGCCTTGTTCGAGAGCCAAGGTGACGGTGGTTGCATCGCAAACCTCGCTCGGGCCAAAGTACTGGATAGCGCCGGGGTAAACGAAGCAGGTGTTTGCTGCCCACTCTGCTCTGTTAGCCGCGAAGTATTTGAAGGGTGCGCCGTCAAGATCAACAAGTGCCTTGCGGATAACAGGCTTGTCCTTGCCGTTTCTTCTCTCGATGTTCATCATCTTG
>JAZTZF010000019.1:0-6069 GCA_045637325.1 Eubacteriales bacterium
GACCGGTTTGAGGTTCGAGACAACGATAACCTTTTTGCCGATAAGCTCGGACGGTTGATAATATTTTGCAATGCCCGAAACAACCTGACGGATCTCTTTGCCCATATCAAGCTGAAGAACCAACAGTTTGTCGCTGTTTTCGGCTTTGGCGCATTCCTTGATCTGCCCGACTCGTAGGTCGATTTTGGCAAAATCTTCGATTCCGATAATCTCAGTAGGAGCATCGTTCTTTTTCTCGGATTTTTTCTGCTCTTTTTCGGCTTTCTTTGCTTCTTTTGCTTTCTTCTCGAGTTCTGCGATAAACTTCTTTTCATCAATTCTTGCGAAAAGAATGGGAATTTCACCAAGCTCGACACCCTCGCAATAATAGCCATACTTGCAAGCATTATCAAAATCAATAGCGGGAACTTTGAATATATTATTGATTTTATCGGAGGTATCGGGGATAAGAGGATAAAGCAAAACGTTGCATATGCGGATGCTTTCAACCAAGTTCGAAAGAATGTTTGCAAGTTTTTGCTTTTTGTCAGGGTCTTTGGCAAGTGTCCAAGGTGTTGTTTCGTCGATATACTTGTTGCATGCCTTGATAGTATTGAATATTGCCGCATCAGCGTCTGCAATCAAATAGGAATCGTATTTGCAAATGACATCTTTAATGCCGTCTGAAATGGAGTTTTTGAGTGCGGTGGCAAACTCGTCGTCGCTACCATCGTTTTTGGGGATAACTCCGCCAAAATACTGCTTTATCATAGCGCCCGTGCGCGAAACAAGGTTGCCAAGTACGTTTGCAAGATCGCTGTTGGTACGTTTTATGAGATTTTCATAGGTGATGCTACCGTCGTTATAATAACCCATTTCTGCAAGGAGATAGTGGCGCACGGGATCAAGACCGAATTCGGCTATCAGATCATCGCCGTATATAACGTTTCCTCGCGATTTACTCATCTTGTCCATACCCGAAAGCAACCAAGGATGTCCCAATACCATTTTAGGCAGAGGAAGATCAAGCGCCATCAGGATAATAGGCCAATAAATAGTATGGAATCTAACGATATCCTTACCGATTACCTGCAAATCTGCGGGCCAAAGCTTTTTATAGAGCTCGGAAGGGTTTTCGGGATCGAAACCTATCGCTGTTATATAGTTAAGAAGTGCGTCTATCCAAACGTAAACTACGTGCTTCGGATCGAATTCGACCGGAACACCCCAAGAAAAGCTTGTTCTGGAGATACAGAGATCCTGCAAGCCGGGAATGATGAAGTTATTAAGCATTTCGTTTTTGCGGGAAACGGGGGTAATAAAATCATCGTTATTGTTATAGTATTCTAAGAGTCTGTCTGCATATTTGGAGAACCGGAGAAAATACGCTTCTTCGCTTGCTTTTTTACATTCTCTTCCGCAATCGGGACATTTCCCATCCACAAGTTGTGTATCAGTCCAAAAAGATTCGCAAGGCGTGCAATAATTACCTTCGTAAGTGCCTTTGTATATGTCGCCTTGTTCATATAGTTTGTTGAAAATTTTCTGTACGCAACGTACGTGTTCTTCATCAGTCGTACGAATGAATTTATCGTAACTAACGTTGAACATATCCCATATATTTCTTATTTCACTTGCAACATTATCTACGTACGCTTGGGGAGTGATTCTGGCAATTTCAGCTTCTTGTTGGATTTTTTGTCCATGCTCATCGGTACCTGTAAGAAAATATACGTCATAACCGCGCAGTCTTTTGTATCTTGCAATTGCATCGGCAAGTACTGCCTCATAAGTGTTTCCGATGTGGGGCTTTTTGGAAGTGTATGCTATCGCTGTTGTTATATAAAACTTCTCGTTCATAGTTGATTCTCCTTTAGAGAGATTAGTTTTTCAAGCTGTGTATAGGTGCAGGTATTCTGCCGCGGCGGTTTATAAATGCCGCAGGAGATTCCGTGCGAAGACGCATGATCGGAGCACTGCCGAGCAAGCCGCCGAAATCGACTGATTCGCCTACGGTTTTACCGTAAGCAGGAATAATTCTTACGGCGGTCGTCTTGGTGTTTGCAACACCGATAGATATTTCATCTGCGATGATACCACAAATAACCGCTTCGCTTGTATCGCCGGGAACGGCTATCATGTCAAGTCCAACCGAGCAAACGGCAGTCATGGCTTCTAATTTTTCTATAGAAAGCACGCCTTTTTGCACAGCTGCTATCATGCCTGCATCTTCCGAGACAGGAATAAATGCGCCCGAAAGACCGCCAACGTGCGAGGATGCCATAACGCCACCTTTTTTTACTGCATCGTTAAGCATAGCCAATGCCGCTGTCGTGCCGTGTGCACCGCAGGTTTCAAGTCCCATGTTTTCTAAAATGTCGGCAACAGAATCACCGATTGCAGGGGTAGGAGCAAGCGAAAGGTCTACTATCCCGAAAGGGATACCAAGGCGATTGGATGCCTCTCTCGCAACAAGCTGACCGACACGGGTGATCTTGAATGACTGTTTTTTAATAACCTCTGCCAACTCGCTTAAACTGCAGTCGCCTGCACGTTTTATTGCCGAACTGACGACACCGGGGCCGGATACACCTACGTTAATTATCGAATCGGGTTCGCCGACGCCGTGGAATGCACCTGCCATAAAAGGGTTATCCTCGGGCACGTTTGCAAAAACAACAAGCTTTGCACACCCGATAGAATTATTATCTCTGGTAAGATAAGCAGTCTTCTTAATAATATTGCCCATTTTGGCAATAGCATCCATGTTTATGCCTGCTTTGGTTGTTGCAACATTAACCGAAGAACAAACCATTTTTGTTGACGCAAGTGCCTCAGGAATTGCGTCAATAAGAGCCTCGTCGTTTTTCGTACTGCCCTTGTGAACGAGCGCACCGAAACCGCCGATAAAATTAATGCCCAATGTCTCGGCAGCTCTATCGAGAGTTTGCGCCGCTTCGATGTAGCCGTCACTGTCTAGCACTCCGCCTACAAGCGAAAGGGGAGTGATGGAAACACGTTTGTTAATTATCGGTATTCCGTACATTTTTTCTATATCGTTACATATCGGAACGAGCTTTTCGGCAGTACGGGTGATTTTGTCATATATGTTGCCGAGAAGTCGTTTCTTATCATCGCTTACGCAATCAAAAAGCGAAATCCCGACTGTTACGGTTCTGATATCGAGGTTTTCCTCGCGTATCATATTTATTGTTTCAAGTATATCTTTTGTATCGATCATAGGTAACTCCGTTAAATCTTATGCATCGAGTCAAAAATATCCTCGTGCATAGCGTGTATTTCCAGACCGTTTTCTTTTCCGAGAATTGCTACTTTGTCTACAAACTCGGTAAACGGCACAGTAAGAGTATCAATTTCCACTATCATTATCATGGCAAAATACTCCGCAAGAACCGTTTGAGAAATATCGACTATATTTGCGCCGTATTGGGCGCACACGTTGCTCACTTTTGCAATGATGCCGACGTTGTCTTTTCCTGTTACTGAAATTACTGATTTTGTTTTCATTATTTTGTTCCTTTCGGTCTTTTTCTCAGTTCTGCAAAAAAATCTGAAAGCAAGGTCGCGCACTCGGTTTCCAAGACGCCGCCTACGACTTCGTATTTATGATTCAGCGGATAAACCGATAAATCAAATACGCTGCCAAGCGCACCTGCTTTTTTATCATAACAACCGTATACCACACGTTTGATACGTGAATTAACTATAGCGCCTGCGCACATTGGGCAGGGCTCCATGGTTACATAAAGAGTACAGTCGGTAAGTCGCCATGCGCCTAATTTTTTACAAGCTCTGTCAATTGCTATTATCTCAGCATGATGTAGCGCGTTCTTTCGCAACTCACGCATGTTTCTACCAGAGGCAATTATCTCGCCATCCTTGACTATAACCGCACCTATGGGTACCTCTCCGCAACGCGCGGCGGCTTTTGCGCGGTTTATGGCGCGTTTCATAAAATAAACATCATTCTTAAGCATAATCAAACATAAAAAGCAAGGTAGAAATATAACCCGAACAGAAGACCGTACGGTATAATTCCTATATTAAATACGAATTTATTCAGATATCCCATCGGAGATAGTTGATAGCCCAAAACATTAGGCTTTTTCAAGGAAAAACGATGTCTTTTGTAACCATGGCTTGCATAAAAAACAATAGCGCCGATCCCACATCCCATAAAGACATATAGGGTTAATGAGATCAGAACCGCAAGAAGTGATTCGAGCGGAATTAAAGCAATAACGGTTGATATTGCGTTATTTATAAAATGTATCAGCATCGGTAATTTCAGCGAGTGGGTGTATTCATAGGCGATACCTAAGATGATGCCGAATATAAGTGCATTGATAATGCTCCTCGGGTGTATATGTCCTAATCCGAACAATAAAGACGAAATAATAATTGCGCCCCATTTTCCGTACGGAAGCAAATTTTTCAGCAAAATTCCGCGAAATGCCCATTCCTCGATAAGTGCAGGAAGTACTGCATACATAACAAAGGAGAGCACAATTTCAATCGGTGTGTCAGCAACTATGGTGGTTTGTGACGGTAAGTCGTTAACAGAAGGGAATAGGAGCGCAATCAATAAATTAAGAAGATAGGTTGTTCCAAGTGCGCCGACTACAAACAAAACAGGTTTTCTGGGTGAAGAACGCTTGAATTTGAACTCGGTTGTCTTCGGCAAGCAATGCTTAAAAAACAATGATGCAATAAGAAAGGGAATGCATATATAAATAACATAAAGAAAAATATTGATTAAAGATGCTGCAGTTACGCTTAAATTATTATGAACCATTGTCAGAGCGGCGAGAATAAAAGAAGAAACAAGTTGAAAAACAAACACGAGCGAGCAGGCAAAAAAGGATATTAAAACGGCTTTTCCTGCTTGCTTTTTTATTGCTTTCCTTTTTTGTTGTTCTTCGCGCAGAACCAAATCGATGTTCATGCTATACCTCTTTGCTCATTGTTTCGTATGCCAGAATCGCCGCAGAATCGGAAATGTTGCAACACAGTGTCCAAAATGATGCTTTCTGTAGAAGTTGTCCGAGCAGATCAAGTGTTGTTTCTGCCACATCTTTTTCTTTTGGCATAAATACTTGATGCAGTATTTTGTTTAACGCATCGTGTTTTGATATTTCCGAAATGCTGTTTTCTTCGGCTCGGTCTAAAAAACAAATCGAGCGTAACGGCACGATAGTGTTGCAGTGGAGATTTTCTTTCCCGCCCCAAGGTGTACCGCAAACATACGGTTTTCCGTCAATAAAACGTATGATAGGCTTATCGCCGTTTATAACGTTTACGCTGTCGCCGAATACCTTCTTCCACAGCATAATATGCGTTGTTTTGCCGACGCCGCTTCTTGCCGCAAAACAATAGGCATTTCCGTCTTTTTCAATCGCGGCGCAATGAAAAACAAAAGCACCGTAACGGGGAAGTTGCTTTGCAATATTTCTGTATATACAAACGCTTTCAATAAATCCGTCGGAAAAGTTGCTTCCGGAAGCGCTTCTTTCTAGTTCGAATTCCTGTTTGCTGACTTCTACGCAAAAATCAAACTCATCACTTTGAATAATATAATCATTGCACAGTCGCATAACAAGATCGAATTTGTTGTTTATTGCTATTTTTATCTCGGCAATTTTAATTAAAAACAAAATGAACCTCGGTAGATGAAATAGTATGTTTGCATCCGGAATGAAAATCGTCGATTTTCTGCATATTTACAGTCTTTTGTATTATATCACAATGATTTCCAAATTACAATAGATTTAGAAAATCCGCCCGAATTTCTTCAGGCGGATGATTCTGTTTACAAGTTTAATTAGATATATGTGTGTTGTTCGAGAAAAGCGGCAATCTATTGTCGCGCAATAGCGGCTTTCACTTTCAAGTTATCAATTACTCTTCGAGTATTTGTCTAAGTCGGATCGTAGCCATGTCGTTCTGTGAGCCAAGGAGTTGCAGACCAACTTTGTCTTCCTAAGACCGCTTGGCCTCCGACTTCAATCTATTGTCGCGCAATAGCGGCTTTCACTTTCAAGTTATCAATTACTCTTCGAGTATTTGTCT
>JAZTZF010000020.1:0-4047 GCA_045637325.1 Eubacteriales bacterium
ATCTGTTCATTAAGCGTTACTGTCTGAATACTTATGACCTTACCGAAGTCGAGCTTGTCCGCGCAGACATTAACAAGGACGGCTCTGTTGACACTGTAGACTATCTGCTCGTTAAGAGAATCGTGTTAGGTACATACACCGCATAAATAATAATGAAAAACAGGCTGTTATAACACAACGGCCTGTTTTGTTTGCTACAGATTCGGAAGCACTTGAACGAAACATGTCAATTTGCACAAAATTAGTCTGCTTGGATAAAAAATACTTGACGGAAATTGAAAAATATGGTATTGTGTAGATGGACAGTAATACTGCCCTAAGAAAATATAGGAGCTGACGTTATGAAGACAAGAATTATCACCAAAAAGTTCACTCTTACCGACGACGTACGCGATTGGATCGAGAAGAAGTTAAAGAAATTCGATAAATTCTTCTCCGAGGATACCGAGGCTGCCGTAGCCTTGAGCAGCAACAAGATCGGCGAGCGTGTAGAACTTACAATTTTCCGTAACGGCTCTATTTTCCGTTCCGAGATATCGGACAAGGATTATAAATGTGCGCTCGATACCGCTATAGAGAATATCGAACGCCAGATCAGAAAGAACCGCACACGGCTCGAAAAGAAGATTCACATCAAGAAGGAAATGTTCGATGAATCGGCACTTACCGAAGCAGAGGAAACAATCGCCGTTGCAAAGGTAAAGCGGTTCGAGATGCACGCAATGACTGTGGAAGAAGCTATTTTACAAATGAATCTTCTTCAACACAATTTCTATATGTTCCTTAATTCCGAAAGCGGACGATACAACGTTGTATACAGGCGAGACGACAAGGATTACGGCGTTATTGAGCCTATTGAATAGAGAAGTATAATAAGAATAACAACAAAGGCTGTCGCAAGTATTTTGCGACAGCCTTAATTTATGTACTTTTCAGGGTTGGGGTATATCTTCTTCGGGGACGTTGCCGTAGTATTTATAAGACTCGGGGAAATATGCCGCTTGCATTGATTCGGGCAAAAACAGTTTTAGCGCGATATCGGATTTTCCTGCATCCGAAACAACACTGCAGACCATTTTTTCGTCGTCGTATGCTATATCTATTCCGTTCACGTAATTTTCCAAGAGTGTGATCGGGATAAGATATTCGCCGTTTTCGTAGAGTATCGGCGCGGATATGCGTATGGGATTGTCATTAATAACGACCAGCGATGAGTTTTTGGTGCATTCTATGCGGTTATCACTGCCGATAAGGAAGAGTGTAACTTCGTTTCCGTCACCTGCCAGACCGAAAGCGCCGATTTCCGATAAATAAGAGAAAGGAATATACAAACCGTATTCGTTGTTGGCATCCTGAGCCGCCATTTTATGAAGCACCGTTTCGTCATAAACCACGTTTAAGGAATAAATTTCGGTGTTTTTCGCTGTTGAGTTGAAAGAATAATAGATCGATCCTGCGATAAAAAGACTAATCGCCAGATAAAATGCCAAGAATACGATAAGTACGGCGAGAATCTGTGTAAAAGCACCCGAACTGCGCCTACGCTTCTTGGCGGCTTTTTTCACGATAGGATCTTTTGCGCGCGGTTTTGCAGCCTCATTTCTATCCAAAACGGCACCTCCTTACATTAATTTAACAGTTATTATCAACATTATAACATACGATATCCGAAAAAGGAAGAGGGAACGCTAACCTTTTTTTGCTTTTTTACATATTCTGTTGTTGCGGATAACAAAGTAGCGGAAGGTTATTTATATGTAACATAGCAACAGCGATATTCGGAAGGGGATATATATTTGTGAGCGAAATAACAAAGCGTTTTTCGGAGGATGCGAGACGGGTGATAACCGCCGCATTGCTGTCCGCAAAGGAACTGGGACATTCGTATGTGGGAAGCGAGCACCTGTTGTTGGGCATGCTGAGAGATGTCGAATCTGCCCCGTCAAAAATGCTGTCGGAACGCGGTATGACATATGAGAACGCCAGACAAAAAATCGTCGGCATAGTGGGTATGGGCTGTAAATCCACGCTTTCGAGCGATGACATGACACCCGTCTGCCGACGGATAATTCTCCGTGCTTCGATCATTGCGGGTGCCGAGGATTCTCCGAGCGTCGGGATAGAGCATATTCTGCTTTCGCTCCTGCGCGAGGAATGCGTGGCGATACGGCTTCTGCGCGAATGCTCGGTAGATATCGATGAACTACGAACCGTACTGGAAGAACTTTATTGCGATAACAAATATGAAACCGAGGAGAGCGATGTAGATATCGCTCCGATACTGCGAACGAAAAAAAGCAAACCCACACCGCTGTTGGATGCAAACGCCGTTGACCTTACCGAGAAAACACGCCTTAATAAAGTCGATCCCGTTATCGGCAGAGAAAAACAGGAAGACCGCGTTATTGCCATACTTCTGCGCCGCTCGAAAAATAATCCCTGCCTTGTGGGCGAGGCAGGCGTGGGAAAGACTGCAATAGTAGAATCTATCGCCTCGAGAATAGCATCGGGCAAAGTTCCCGAAGAATTAAAAAACAAACGCATAATGAGCCTCGAGCTGTCGATGGTGGTTGCAGGAACAAAATATCGCGGCGAGTTCGAAGAAAAGATAAAAAATATTTTAGAGGAAGTAAAAAGTGCAGGCGACGTGATACTGTTCATCGACGAGCTTCATACAATAGTCGGAGCAGGCGGTGCCGAGGGCGCGATAGATGCATCGAATATTTTAAAACCTGCGCTCGCGCGCGGAGAAATACGATTGATAGGCGCGACTACGCTTGACGAATATCGCCGCAGTATAGAGAAAGACAAGGCTCTTGAGCGCCGTTTTCAACCGATAGACGTGCCCGAGCCGAGCAAAAACGAATGTCTGGAAATGCTTTTCGGTATAAAAGAAAAATACGAAAATTACCATAATATAAATATCGGAGACGAGGCGATAAAAGCGGCAGTAACGCTGTCTTCGCGCTATATTGCCGACCGTTGCCTGCCCGACAAGGCGATCGACCTTATCGACGAGGCGGCGGCGAATCTTAAAATGAACCGATCGGGCAAAAAGAGGCCTATGCTTTCCGAATCGGATATTGCCAAGGTTGCCGAAACACGCACGGGCATTCCCATAACCGAATTAAATTCGGGTGAACGAGAACGGCTAAGAAACTTAGAACTCAAACTGAAAAAAAGTGTGATCGGGCAGGACGAAGCGATAGGCAGGTTATCCAATGCGGTGCGCCGTGCCAGACTGAGCGTTCGCAACGGCGGCAGGCCCAACGGATCGTTTTTGTTTATCGGGCGCGCGGGAGTAGGAAAAACCGAGTGCGCCAAGGCGCTGGCGAAAGAGGTTTTTTATGATGAAAAAGCCTTTATACGACTTGATATGTCGGAATTTTCCGAGCCGCACAGCGTTTCGAAGATCATCGGCTCTCCGCCCGGATATGTCGGGTTCGGAGAGGGCGGCGCGCTTACCGAGCGTGTACGGCGGAACCCCTATGCGTTGCTGTTGTTTGACGAAATAGAGAAGGCGCATCCCGATGTCCGCGCGTTGCTGTTGCAGTTGCTAGACGAGGGAACGCTGACCGATTCGTCGGGGCTTACGGTGAGATTCGATAATACTATAGTAATAATGACGGCAAACCCCGGCTCGGGAAGTGGCGGTATAGGGTTTGGAAGCGAAAACAGTAACAACGCCGCGAATGAGGCGGCAAAATTGTTAGCTCCCGAGCTTGTGGACCGCGTTGACGAGATAATACTCTTCCGAACGCTGGGTAACGCCGAGCTTTGCGCCGTCGCACAAAACAGACTGGACAGCTTTTGCGCAAAACTCCGCGAGAACGGCATACAGGCAGAAATATCGCCCGACTTTGCCGATAGGGTTGTGGAGTATGCCGGAGCATCGAGTGCGCGCGGAGTATCGCGCCTTGCACTAAGGCTTGCTGAGGAGGCGGTTTCGGATATTTTGCTTGACGACGGCATAAAAAACAGCGGAATTATAACTCTTTGTGCCGAAAATCGGCACGGTATGGCAAAAATAAAGCAAAACACCTATTG
>JAZTZF010000021.1:0-2959 GCA_045637325.1 Eubacteriales bacterium
CTCTACACTGTTATCGCTGTCGTTCGGCTTGCTTTTTTTGGAAAATTTACGATATATAAGTATATAAATCGTTGCGAAAAAGGTGCCGACGGTAACACCGCTGATAGCGCACGCCGCCTGAACCGCAACGCTCGCGCCCATGTTTGCGGCGTAAAGAACCGCGCCCAAGCCTACTGTTAATTTGAAAAAAGCCTCGATAAATTGCGAAATGGCGGTAGGATACATATTGCGAAGCCCTTGGAAATATCCCCTGACCGCCGCACAAACGCAAATAAAGAACAGCGCCGGAGCGATTATTTGCATAGCCAGCGCGCTGTCGGCGTGCCCTGTCATATTAGCAATATTAGGCGCAAAGATTATCAACGCCGCCGCAAAAATAAACCCGATAATGCCGAAAACAAGCATGGCAAGCAGAGCGATGCGTTTTGCCTCTTTGCCCCTGCCCTTTTCGTTACTTGCCGCCACAAGTTTGCTTACCGCAACGGGAAGTCCGCTTGTGCTAAGCATAAACAGCATGGCATATATCGAATACGCGGCGGTGAAAACACCTATTCCGTCTTTTAATATGTTCGTAAGCGGTATTTTGAATACCACTCCGATTATTTTTACCGCAAAGCTGGCAACCGTCAGTATTACCGCTTCACGGAGAAAGCTTCTGCCCCTTTCGGCAGAAGCGTTTTTAACTTCCTGGTTCATATTAAATCAAATAAACTCCCTGAGCAACGAATTTTCGGGAATATAATCATCGCTTATCTGAGGCACGGGTTCGAGAACCTCTATAAGCGAGCGAGCGTTTTCGTAATGCTTGCTGTCGGGTTGTACGGTCGCAAGCAGACGGATCGCATCGTCGTTGAGAATACCGCGTTCATACGCAAAGAAGGTATTTATGGTCACATCTGCGTATTTGCGGAAGGGTTCTATTGCTACGCGCTCGTTTAGCTTTACATTATCCCACAAGCTGTAGGTATGCTCGGCACTGGCGTTGCGATGGCGCGAATCGCGCACAAGACGGCGCACAAAACGGCAGTCGGTATTGTCGCCCGCATCGGCAAAAAGATATACTCTGTATATCGCGCTTTCATCGGGAGTTTTATCAAAAAGCTCGAGATTAAGCGCATGAAGTCCTTCTATTATTACAACATCTCCGTCTGCAAGCGTGATGCGGCGGTAATCGTCGGTACGCGCGCCCGCCTTGAAATCATACATCGGGATAGGTGTTTCTTTGCCCGCAAGCAAATCCCTGAATGTATCTTTTATCATGTCAACCCTAAGACTGTTTATCGACTCGATATCGCGCGTGCCGTCGGGCAGATAAACGCTTTCGTCAAGATTGCGGTAATAGTCATCAAGCGACACGGTATGCGCTTTTCTGCCGAATGAGGTTATAAGCTCCGACAGTTTGCGCGTGCTGGTGGTTTTGCCGGCGCAGGAGCCGCCTGCGATAAGCACCAATTTTATATCCTTATCACGCACGATACGCTCTGCGATCGAGGTGATGGTCATTTCGTAATGAAGTTCGTCGTTTCGTATTTTTTCTAATATATTTTTGTTCAAAGAAGTTCTTCCTTTCGGTGTTTTGAAAAAAATGCTTCTGCCTCGTCAAATCCCAATCCCTTATCCTCGCGTAAATATTCAAACGGATATTTAGGGAATGCATGACGAAGTATATCGTTCCTATCGGGACTTACAAGCTTGGTGATCGAGCCTGCTCCGCAAGCGAAGACCGTAGAATGCTCTTCCATCATCAAAACATTATACAGGTTTTCTTTATCCGGCAATGTATATCCCGTATTTTCGGCATTGCCTACCGTGTTTTTTTGACGGTAGAGGTAATAGGGCTTATATCCCGAAGACGCAAGACGCGCACGCGCATATTCTACCGCGTTGCGCGCAAAATCGCCCTGAGGATCGTAATAACCGTCTCCGGAAAACCTTATGTTTGCCGCATTCTTGATAGAAAGTGTATGGACGGTTATGTTGGAAAATCCCAGACCGATAACATCCTCTAAACTTTGTTTGAAGCCGATCTCGGTATCATCGGGAAGACCTGCAATAAGGTCGGTGTTTATCGAATCAAACCCCATACCCATTGCAAGGTTTGCGGTATCGAAAAACTGTTTTGCCGTATGCTTTCTGCCGATTTTCTCGAGCACGCGGTCGCTTGTTGTCTGAGGATTTATACTTATACGCTTTACGCCGTTTGCTCTGACGGCATTTAGTTTTTCACGAGTGATGGTATCGGGTCTGCCTGCTTCAAAAGTATATTCAACATTATCATTAATATCCACACTGTTGTTTATACAGTTAAGAAGATTATTTATTTGATATTCATCAAGTATAGACGGTGTTCCGCCGCCGATATATATCGACCGAAGATTCATACCCAAACGCTTTATCATCATGCCCGTATCCTTGATATCGCGCATGAGTTTTTGAAGATATTCGGGTATAAGCGCAAAAAGTTTTGCGTTACTGTAGGAAACGAAACTGCAATAATCGCATCTTGTAGGGCAAAACGGTATCGAAACATACATCGCGCAATCGTTTGCCGCGATATCCGAAAGCATCTTTTGCTGTACCAGTGCCGTTTCTACCGATAGATCGGACTTCTCGGGAGAAACATTATAATCGCGGTTAAAAAGCGTTATTACTTCCTCTGCCGTGTACCCTCTGTCGAGATAGTACTTTGCACGCTTTACGGGACGCAATCCCGTAATATATCCCCACGGGAGATCGAACCCGAACAGTTTTTTACCCGCCTCCAAAAACGCCTTTCCCAGCGCGTTCATGGCATAAAACTCGTCATTCATCGGGATAGACGGAGTATATCCGCCCGAAAAATAACCCTCGGCACTCTTTTCGCCCGATGAAAGAACTACTTTCGCTGTGATATTGTGCTTTTCCGTAATACTTTCGTCGAGATAAAAATATGCCGAATTAACACTCG
Source organism: Eubacteriales bacterium (assembly GCA_045637325.1). GTDB lineage: Bacteria > Bacillota > Clostridia > Oscillospirales > CAG-382 > Coliplasma. The sequence continues at coordinate 2,948 of JAZTZF010000021.1, forward strand.
TATCGTTTTGCC
>JAZTZF010000022.1:0-8246 GCA_045637325.1 Eubacteriales bacterium
GCTTGTCGACAATACAAAAAGAGGTGTCGGAATAACCCTTCCGAAATTTGAATACGGCGTTGACGGATTCGTTACGTGCGAAAAAGATCTTTTGCTCTCGGTGCGTACCGCCGACTGTGTTCCCGTGTTGCTTTGCGATAGAGATAAAAAGGTATGCTCTGCGGTTCACGCAGGGTGGAGAGGAACCGTCGGAGGAATAACGAAAAACGCTGTCGAACTGATGGAAAAACAAGGCGCAAAGCGCGAGAATATCATTGCCGCAATCGGTCCGTGTATAGGGAAATGCTGTTACGAGGTCGGTGGCGAAGTTCGTGATGCGTTTGTTTCCGTAAATCCCGAATATGCCTCGTTTTTCGAGCCGAGATCGGATAAGTTCATGCTTGATCTTAACCTTGCGAACAAAACTATATTGATCGATGCAGGAATCAAGCCCGAAAATATATCGGTGGCGGAAATCTGCACAAGATGCAACGAACAGCACTTCTTCTCGCACCGCCGAAGCGGAATCGTACGCGGCACCATGAGTGCGTTTATTTGCCTGTGAAGCGATGTTATAAATAAAAAAGCCGAGTATTTCGGCTTTTTGAGTGGTTTTTGATTTTATTTACTTTTCGGTTTTTATTTGATATAATATATTATTAGATATCGCAAAGATCTTTTTATAAGCAAAAAAGAGCAGCATATCTGCCGCATAGCGGAGATATGTTACTCCTTTTCGCTTTTGTGTTCATCAAGTACCTTGTCGCCGTAAAGATTAAAACGGAACAAAAGGCTGTCGTCTTCGGGATCGTCGCAGATTATTTTTGCTTCGCTGACCATTCCGCCCTCGACGATCTTTGCAAGACCTATAAGCTGGCAAAAACGGCTCTTTAGATTCAGCTTATCGCCGTCGGAGGTTATAAGCCAAACATTGTCCTTGCATTGGTCGATAGCTTCGATGAACTTTTTCAGATCGATTTTGTGAAGTTCGATAGAACTCATTCTATGCATCTCCTTTCGTTTTCTATTCTGGTTAGCCAAAGCATTGCGTTTCAGTCCTTTTGGGCTGGTTCAAGTTTCAATGCTTTGACTACAGTATATTTCTTTTATAACTGTTTGTCAATTGCTATTTGTGATAATTATATAAGGCATGATGATTATTTTTGTACAACACAGACAAAAACCGTGCTGATCCGTGTAGATATAACGCGCGAAAATATATCTGTAGCGGAAATCTGCTTTTTTGAAAGACGCTAAAAATAAGGAGTATATAAATATGGTAAAAGTGTTCCATTGCGCCGATATTCATCTGGATTCGCCCTTCTCGCTTTTTTCCTCTCGCGAGGCGGAAAAACGCCGTACCGAGCTCCGCGCCGCGTTTACCTCGGCGTTGATGTACGCGCGCGAAAAAAAGGCGGATATATTTATAATCAGCGGCGACCTGTTCGACGGTGAATACGTAACGCGCGACACGCGCGAGCTGCTCGTGCGCGAGTTTGCTAAATGCGGCGATATGAAAATATTCATTTCTCCGGGCAACCACGACCCTCTCGGCGTAGGTTCGCCTTATGAAACTGCAGAGTTCCCTTCGAACGTTCACGTTTTCGGCGGCGAGAGGGAGTGCGTGCGCCTTGACAACCTTGGTGTTGACGTGTATGGGTTCGGCTATACTTCCAAGCAGTATCTTTCTTCTCCCGTAAAGGGTTGGAACATGCGCGACAACTCGCGTATAAATATTCTCGTCTGCCACGGCGATATGTGCGGAGCGGGCGATTCTGCCACGGGTCCGATAACAAAAAAGGATATTGCGGATTCTGGATTTGATTATATAGCCTTAGGGCATATACATAAGCCTACGGGTTTGCAGTGCGAAAACGGCGTTTATTATTCATACCCCGGTTGTATAGAGGGCAGGGGTTTTGACGAGATCGGCTACAAGGGCGCGATGTTCGGCACTGTCGAAAAGGGCAGTGTAGACATGCAGTTAAAACGCTTTTCGAAATCGCGTTACGAGTGGACGGAGGTGGATATTTCGGGTGTGACCGAAAAGATGGAGGCACTCGATATCATACGCCAAGCCATACGCCAGTATACCGACGATACGGCACTTCGTTTGACAATCAAGGGCGAACTCAAAAACGCTTTCGTTATACTTCCCAACGAGATAGGAAAGGGTTGCGAATATCCGTACTATATAGAGATAATCGACGAAACCTATATTGCGCCCGACCTTGGTGAGCTTGAACAGAGCAATACCTTAAAAGGCATTTTCGTTGCTAAGATGATGTCGAAAATGGACGGACTGGATACCGAATCGGACGAATACCGCGTGCTGTCGCTCGCGCTTAAATACGGTTTGGCGGCGCTTGACGACAGAAGCGTTGTCGATTATACGGGAGGTGAGCGCGCATGAATGTGACTATCGAAAAAATAGAGATAATTTCTTTTGGCAAGCTCAAAAATGCGTCTGTTACGCTTTCTGACGGTATAAACATTATGTCCGCGCCTAACGAAAGCGGAAAAACAACCCTCGCTTCTTTTATCAAGTTTGTATTTTACGGTTATGCGGGGAGCAGGATGCAGACGCTTTCCGACAACGAAAAAAAGCTGTACACCCCTTGGGACGGAGAGGTTTCGGAGGGCAGTGTTACAATAAAGGCGGACGGAAACAGATATATAATCCACCGCAGATGTATTGCCTCGGGCAAGGATAGCGTTGAGGTGATGAATCGCAGTACCGGCAAGAATGAATTTTTCGGTGAGGTTCCGGGCGAGGTCTTTTTCGGAGTGACCGAGGAAGTGTTTGTTCGTACACTCTTCTTCCGTCAGCTTACCTTGCCGCAAAGCAAGGACGAGGTGCTGGCAGACCGTCTTCGCAATATCGCCATCAGCGCCGACGAGCAGGTCAGCACGAAAAAGGCGGTTCAAAGGCTTAACGAGTCTAAAAACGAGCTCAAGGGCAGGCTCGGCAGCGGTCTTATTCCCAAGGCGGAAAAGGAACGCGACGAACTGGAGGAAGCCATAACCTCATCTGCCGATCTTCGCCGCGAGGTGGCAAGATTGGGTGGCGAAATAAAAAAACGCGCAGGCACGATTTCCGATGCCGAGCAAAAACTGCAATATCTTAACGATGAGCGCAGGAACATCGAAAAATACGAGGCGTCGCTTCGTTTGAACAATATAAACCGCTTGAGATTAGAGGAGGAAAACGCCCGTGCGGAATATGAATCCGCTTCGGCGGGACTGAAAAAACGCGACGATGCCGCATTCCGCGAGCTTTACGCAAAAAATACCGAATATGTTGCCGAATGCCGCGATTGCGAGAATATAACGGCATCGCTAAATGCCGCCGAATCCGAGCGCGAAGAAATACTTTCGGATCGGAAGATAGACCTAACCGAAGTGAAAACGGCGGAGAAGATAATAGCAAAATCAGAAAAGATATCTAAATTTTTGTTTATAGCAGCCGCGGTTGCGATAGTGGGCGGAATAATCCTGTCGTTGGCAGGCGAATCGACCATGGGTTTGGGAATTATCGTTGCGGTATTGGGCGTTATTCTTGCCGCTGTGGGTGCGGTGGTGCTGTCCAAGCCGTCGGGATTTGCAAAAGAGCTTGGGCTTTCGGGTATATCGGAGCTTAGGGATGCCGTTGCCGAATTCCCTGCGGTTGAAAAACAGCTTCGTGATGCCGAAACCCGTATAAATTCGCTCAAACCCTCGTTTGAAGAAAGCCGCGCACGCTGTGCCAAGCTCAAGCGCGAGCTTGATGTCGGCATAGGAAATTATATTGATGTTTCGGGCGAGAATTATTCCGAACAGTTGCAGTTGATTCTTTCGCTTTCGTCGGAAAGCGGCGAAAAGCTTGCCGTATGGCGCGCAAAAAAAGAAGAATACGAAAATGCCATTGACGGAATAGATATATCGGCATTGGAAGAAGAAGCAAAGGATGCAACAACACCCGAGCGCGACCGCGCAAAGGTGGACAGAGAGATCAGCTTTTACTCTTCGCAGTTCAATCAATTGAGCGAGCTTAACCGCCGTGACGAGCTCGAAATGACATCGCTCGAAGCAAAAAGCGGAGATCCTGCCGCCATGGTGGGAAAGCGAGATTCGCTGAATGCACGCTTGAAAGAACTTGAGATAAAACACAAGGCATACGAAACCGCCGTGAGCGCTATAGAAGAGGCGGCGGACTATATGAAAAGCATGGTTGCCCCCCGTATAGGCGAGCGTGCGGACGAATATTTCAGAGCCGCAACAGGCGGAAAGTATTCCTCGTTCGAGGTAGATACCCGTATGACGATGAGCTTTGGCGAGGATATACGCAGAAACTGCGATTATCTTTCGGCAGGCACGCGCGACAGCGCATATCTTTCGCTTCGTTTGGCACTTGCCGACATGCTTTTCGGCGGTTGCGGAGTGCCGATATTGCTCGACGATGCGTTTGTGCGGATCGATGATATGCGTTTGCGTATGATGACGGGCGCGCTTAACGAGGCGGCAAAGAAACATCAGATATTGATTTTGACTCACAGCCTGCGCGAAAAAGATGCGTTTGACGATGTGGGTGTCGCGTATAACGATATTTTTATCAAGAACGAGCAGGCATAAACTGGCAGGAGTGAACAAATGGCGGTAAGGATTACCGAGCAGACCCCGATAACATATATAAAAGGCATCGGAGAGGCAAGATATGCGGCGTTTTCAAGGCTTGGCATTGAAACGGCAGGCGATCTTCTTGCCTTTTATCCGCGCGCCTATGAGGAACGGGGAAAGATCCTGCCTATAGCCGAAACGCTTGACGGAGAGCTTTGTTCTGTCGAAATAACCATCCGCAATACCTCCTCGGTAAAGCAGCTGCGCGGAAAGCTGAATGTTTTCCGCTCGGTCGCAGAGGACGAAAGCGGTGTTATCGAGCTTGTTTTCTTCAACATGCCTTTTATGGCAAAGTCGCTTGCATCGGGAAGACGGTTCCGCGCATACGGCAGAATAAAATCGGGGCGTTACGGCAGAGAAATGGTCTCGCCTAAAATGGAACCGATAACCGCCGATGCCGATTTGCCGTATTATGTTCCTGTTTACCGAGTAACTCCTCCGCTAACCCAAAAAGCTATATACAGCGCGGTAAATCAGGTTCTGCCGCTTTGCGATAATCTGCAAGACCTTCTGCCCGAATCGATAAGGAACGAATATAGGCTTTTGCCTCGTTCGGAGGCGGTTAGGATCATGCATCGCCCCAAGGACAGCGAATCTTTGGCAAGGGCAAGGCGAACCCTTGCATTTTCGGAAATAGCCGTTTTTCGGCTTGCGCTTTCGGGGATGCGCTCGAATGTGCGTAGGGAAACGGCGTTTCCGCTTACGCTAAAAAACACGGGTGCCAAGCACTTTTTCGAGCAGCTACCGTTTGAATTGACAAACGCACAAAAAAAAGCGATCAAGGAGATATTCTCGGATCTTTCGGGCGAAACGCCGATGGCGCGTCTGTTGCAGGGCGATGTGGGAAGCGGCAAAACAGCCGTTGCGGCGGCGGCGATATATCTTTGCGTCAAAAACGGCTTTCAGGCGTGTATGATGGCACCTACCGAAATACTTGCTTCACAGCATAAAAAAACATTGGATAGGTTTTTGTCGCCGTTCGGTATAAAGACCGAACTTCTTGTGTCGGGACTTTCCGCCGCCGAGAAGAAACGAGTGCGGAACGGGCTTGCCGACGGAAGTATAGATGTGGCGGTAGGTACGCATGCGCTTATTACCGATAAGACCGAGTTTTATAATTGCGCGCTTGCCGTTGCCGACGAACAGCATCGGTTCGGTGTAAAACAGCGAAAAGCTCTGCTTGACAAGAGCGAGCGTGAGGGCAGACGGGCGCATATGCTCGTCATGTCGGCTACACCTATACCGCGATCGCTTTCGCTTATCATTTTCGGTGATCTCGATGTTTCGCTTCTTGATGAACTGCCTCCCGGACGGCAAAAGATCGAAACTCGTATTGTAACAAAAGACGATTCCGAAAAGGTATATTCCTTTATACGCAAGGAAATTGCGGCAGGCGGCAGGGCGTATATAGTCTGTCCGCTTATCGAAGAGGGCGAAACAGAAACCGATCGACGCGCGGCAGAAAGCTATTTCGAAGAACTGTCGTCGGATGCGTTCAAGGGCATACCCATGGGGTTGCTTCACGGACGAATGAAACCGTCGGAGAAGGCAAGCGTTATGGCGGATTTTGCATCGGGAGCAACAAAGATCCTTGTATCCACTACGGTTATCGAGGTGGGTGTCGATGTTCCGGAGGCTACGGTCATGGTGGTCGAAAATGCAGAATGCTTCGGGCTTTCTCAGCTCCACCAGCTTCGCGGACGGATCGGTCGCGGAAGCAGACGCTCGGTGTGTATTCTCGTTCACGGCGGCGGAGGCAACGACAGCGCCGACCGATTGGCGATAATGCGCGATACTTCGGACGGTTTTAAGGTGGCGGAGGCGGATTTGGAACGCCGCGGCCCCGGTGAATTTTTCGGGGAACGCCAAAGCGGAGAGTTTTCGTTCGCGTGTGCTTCGATAGGCGATATTTCGCTTCTTTCCGAAACCGACGGTATCGTAAAGACAATACTGGCAAACCGCACTTCTCCCGAATACGCCGCGATTATAAAAGAAGCGGAAATATTCCTCGAAAGGACAGGCGACGGCAAGACCGTCAACTGATATATTAATGAAAATAGGAAATCTTGAACTCGAACACGGCCTTTTTCTTGCACCGATGGCAGGGATAACCGACCATGCATTCCGCGCTGTATGCGTGTCTTGCGGAGCAGAATGTGTTACAAGCGAGCTTATAAGCGCAAAAGGGGCAACTTACGGCGATAAAAAGACCGAGCTTTTGGCAAAACTGTATGACGACGAACCGATATCCGCCATACAGATATTTGGTAACGATCCGCAGATAATGGCAAATGCCGCCAAATTGATGATGCGGTATTCGCCCAAATATATAGATATTAATATGGGGTGTCCGGTTCCCAAGCTGGTAAAAAACGGAGAGGGAAGCGCGCTCATGCGCGATTCCGAGCTTTGCGAGCGCATAGTTTATGCGGTGTCCGAGGCTGTGGACATTCCGGTCACGGCAAAATTTCGCAAGACCTGTGACGATGACGACCTCGATGCCGCAATAAAAATTGCGCTTGCTTGCGAGCGCGGCGGTGCAAGTGCGGTTTTCGTGCACGGCAGGACCAGAAGCCAGATGTATTCGGGCCTTGCCGATAGGGAAATAATAAAAAGGGTTAAAGAAGCCGTTGGGATACCCGTTATCGGCAACGGCGATGTTGCATCATACGAGGATTTTGTTTCGATGAAAGAGCAGACGGGATGCGACGGTGTAATGATAGGCAGAGGCGCATACGGATCGCCTTGGGTATTTTCGGAAATAACGGCAAAACTGCGCGGCGAAGAATATGTTGAACCTACAAACGACGAGAAAAAATCGATGCTTTTCCGTCAGCTCGATACGGTTATAAACGAAAAGGGAATAAACGGAATACGCGAGTTTCGGCATCATATTCTGCAATACTGTAAGGGCTTTTCGGGAAGCGCAAGAATGCGCAGGGATATTTCGCTTATATCGAGCAGAAGCGCGGCAATTGCGGCTATAGAAACTATTTTCGGATAAAATACTACCTATTGACTTTTAATGTTTATTGTGAGATAATGTTTTGCGGATAGGTGTTTAGAAAATCGGGAGGAGAGTAGATATGTCCTTTTCGGACATTCACATGCATATACTTTACGGTACTGATGACGGGCCGAAAACGCGCGAGGATATGTTCGAAATGGTCGATACTGCGTACAAAAACGGTATTCGTCTTATTTGTGCAACACCGCATTTCTATCCCGTGATTTTCGGTGACAACCGCGAATCTGCAGTTCATGCATTTGAGGTTTTAACGCAGTACTGCAAAGAAAAATATCCCGATTTGTCATTGTTTCTCGGAAACGAGCTTTTTTATGTGAACGAGGCTGTGTCTTGGTTAAAAAACGGTATTTGCAAACCGGCAGGTAATACACGCCATGTCCTTGTGGAGTTTTCTGTTACCGCTTCCGAGGATACGATTGCCGAAAATGTGGACAGGCTTCTCAATATGGGTTATCTTCCTATCATAGCACATGCCGAGCGATACAGAAAATTAAGTGCCGGCAGGCTGTGGGTGATTCGTCAAAACGGCGCGCTCGTTCAGATGAATGCGTCGTCGCTTTGCTTCAAACCTATGATGTTCTGT
>JAZTZF010000023.1:0-6916 GCA_045637325.1 Eubacteriales bacterium
AAATCCTAAAAAAGGGTTGAAAAATTGGGGGAATGGTTGTATAATAAGGTAACGCATTAGTATTTGAAAGTAAGGAGATGCATTAACATGGGTGTCGGTATAGATTATTACGGAGATTTTACACTCGAAAAAACTGCTCCCGAGATAAGGAATATATCTTCCGAGCGCGTTAATCTGTTGCTCGGCAGAAAACAGAAGATAAAAAATTATGAAAAGGTAGAGCCGAATTTTGTAGGTGAATGGTTCAATTCCCCTGCCGATTCTCCTTGTCTGACCGACGGGAAATATGCGTCTGAGGCTGATGCCAAGGACGAGGCGTTTTTCCATTTCACATCGGGTTGCGCAAGGTGTGTTATGTACGACCTCGGCTCGGTGTGCGCGGTAGACGGTGCTTCGGTCGGATTGCTACGCGATGCGGCAATGGGTATCGGCGTGCCTGCAAGAATTAACATCTTGCTTTCCGAGGACGGCGAGGAATGGCAGACGGTAGGAGAACTTTCGGGTCTTTGTACCGATAAAAAGAACGATATACTCCGCAAGAAGATAGATTTTTCGGATAAGTATAGAGCAAGATACGTAAGGTTCTTCTTCTACGTGTGCTGTCATATCTGGATCGACCAGTTCGAGATATTCGGCTGTACCGATACGACGGGCGCAAAAGAGATAGTGCCCGATAAGGAAGAGGTATTCCCCAATAAATTCGCCTCGACCGAGGAGCTGGGTGCAAAAGACGTGCTTTTGGCGTATATCTGCCACGAAAACGTTGCTCCGATAACCAAGGATATCTTCCTGCCGCACGTGGCTTATATGGAAAACGGCGAGATAAAGGATACCCTTTTTGACGGTTATCTCTTCCTGCCGTACGTTGCTTTTCTTTATGATAAATACAAGAAACGCCCGCACAAAAAAGAGAACTGGCAGCACTACATAGATACCCAGTATTTAGACGGCTATAACATGGACGCGCTCGATGCCGCCGCCGAGGAGGTGGGCGAAAAGCTGGGGATAAAGGATTATAAGGTGAGCGTTTATCTTTCGATCCTCTACCCTGTTACAGAGGTACGCGAGTTTGGCGTTGTAGACGGCAAAAACCTTGATTTTGCATTGCTTGAGGACCGCAAGGCGGCGCTGAAATGGCTTGTTGACGAGCAGTATAAGCGTTTTGCCGAAAAGAATTACAAACACCTTGACCTAAAGGGTTATTACTGGTTCACCGAGGAAATAAATTATTGCGACAAGCAGTTGCTCGAGCTTTTGCGCTATACCACCGATTACGTGCGCGGATTGGGGCTTATTACCACATGGATCCCCTACTATCACGCATCGGGATATAACGATTGGCGCAACCTCGGGTTTGATATGGTCTGCTATCAGCCCAACTATGCATTTAATCAGGCGGTAAGGGATATCCGTCTGTTCAAAGCCGCAGAAACCGCAAAACAGCTTGGAATGTGCATAGAGCTTGAGGTTGGCGGAACCAACGACTGGCATATAGAAAGAATAAAGAAATACTATGCCGCAGGCGCGATAACCGGATATATGAAAGAAGCGGCGCACATGTATTATCAGGGCGGTGTTCCGGGGGTTTACTATTCCGCGTATACATCGAACGATCCTGCGCTTCACTCGGTTTATAAAGACACATACCGTTTTATAAAAGGCACTTACGAGCCTAACGAAATAGAATTTGATCTGGAGGAAAAATAAAATGATCGAAAAAGTAAAAGACGCATCAACAGATAAACTCGCGGCGGCGATCGTCTGCGTACGCTCGGTCGAAGAGGCATACCGCTTTCTTTCCGACCTTTGCACCATAAGCGAGATCACCGAAATGAGCAAAAGACTCACCGCGGCAGAAATGCTCCGCGACGGCAACACTTATAACGAGATCGCAGAGAAGACACATCTTTCTACCGCTACCATCACCCGTGTAAACCGCGCGCTCCGCTACGGAAGCGACGGCTATTCTATGGTGCTTGACCGTATTTCGGAATGAGCTTTTTCACCCTTGCGGAGATATACGACCGCATAAACGGCGAGGCGTATGTGCCGTATGCCGACATGCTCTCTGATTATTTCAAGCTGTCGGACATACCCGTGCGCGAGGTGCTTGACCTCGGCTGCGGAACGGGCGGAATAACCGCTCTGCTTGCAGACAGGGGTTACGATATGGTGGGGCTTGATATCTCGCCCGAGATGCTTAATATCGCGCGGGAACGGAATTACGGCAAAAACACGCTGTTGCTTTGTCAGGACATGACAGAGTTCGAGCTTTACGGTACCGTACAGGCAATATATTCGTCGTTCGACTGCTTGAACTATATTACCGACGGCAAAGACCTGCAAAAGGTCTTTGTTTTGGCGCGTAATTATCTGGAATCGGGCGGATTGTTTATATTCGACCTAAACACCGAGTACCGTTATAAGAACATATACGACAAAAACTGTTTCGTGTATGATTTTGACGAGATCTATACCGTCTGGCGCAGTACTTACGATGAAAAAAACGGCGTTTGCGAGTTCGAAATAGACAGTTTTTGCGAAAACGAAGGCATGTACGAGCGTTATAACGAGATCCAGACACAAAAACTGCACACGCATGAGGAAATAATGGCATTATCCGACGGATTTACTCTTGTTTGCAAAAGCGGCGGCAAGGGTTTTGACGGTTGCGAAGAAAAAGAAAAGGACTATTATATTTTCAAAAAGCTTTGATTTCCGTACAAATCATAGGATCTCTTGACGGAAAAAGAAGAGGGGTAAAAAATGAAGATATCCGATATAATTGCATCGAAAGAAATAACCGTTTCGCTGGAGATCTTTCCGCCCAAGCAGGGTACCGAGCTCGAACACAGCCGAAAATTGGTTGCCGAAATGGCAAAGCTGTCGCCCGATTTTATAAGCGTTACATACGGCGCGGCGGGTTCGACGGCACGGTTTACGGCAGAGCTTGCCGACGAGGTAGAGCGTTGCGGTATCGCCGCATTGGCGCATGTTACCTGCGTTTCTTCGGATGAGGAATCGCTTTCTGACTATCTTTCGTCTTTGAAGTCGAACGGTATAGACAATATCCTCGCACTGCGCGGCGATATGCCCGAGGGACGCGAGCCGAAAAGGGTCTATGCTCATGCGAGCGACCTTGCAACCGCAATAAAGCAAAAGGGCGATTTTTGCGTGGGCGGCGCATGCTATCCCGAGGGGCATCCCGAGGCGGCAAGCGTTTCTGCCGATATAGACGCGCTAAAGATAAAAGCCGAAAGCGGTTGCGAATTTTTTACCACACAGATGTTTTTCGATAACGATATAATGTATTCTTTCCTTTCCAAGTTCCAGAGGAAAGGTATAAATATCCCTGTAATTGCAGGCATTATGCCGATAACGAACGCGCGTCAGCTTAGCAGGAGCGTTGCGCTTTCGGGTACCACCGTTCCGCGCAGATTTAGAGAGATAGTCGAGCGGTTCGGCAACAAGCCCGAGGCGATGCGTCAGGCAGGTATCGCTTTTGCTACCGAGCAGATAATCGATCTTATCGCCAACGGCGTGAACAATATCCACATCTATGCCATGAACAAACCCGATGTTGCGGCTGAAATCCTTTCCAATATTTCGGAGATACGCGCATGTTAAAATCATTACTGGGCAAAAAACCGCTTGTTTTCGACGGTGCCATGGGCACGATGCTCCAATCGGCAAGGCTCGAATCAAACGCTCTGCCCGAATCACTCAATCTAAAAAATCCCGAGGCTGTCCTTGCCGTTCACCGCGCATATATCGCGGCAGGTGCCGAAGTTATAACCTCCAACAGCTTCTCGTCGAACAAATGCAAAATGTCGGCGTATCAAATGGACGAATACGACGAAGTCTACCGTGCAGTAACGCTTGCAAAGCAGGCGGCGCACGAATCGGGCAGGACGATATTCGTCGCCGCAGATATCGGGCCGACGGGCAGATTGATGCCGCCGTTGGGCGATATGCAGTTCGAGGAAGCGGTCTCGGCTTTTGCACGCTCCTGCGCCGCCGCCGAAAAAGCGGGCGCGGACATGATATTTTTCGAGACGATGAGCGACCTGTACGAATGCAAGGCGGCTCTTGTTGCCGCGCGTGAAAACAGCAGCCTACCTGTTGCAATCTCGCTCACTTTTGACGAAAGCGGCCGCACCCTTACCGGTGCCGATGCAGAGACGGTTGCATGCTATCTTTCCTCGCTCGGTGTCGATGCTATCGGTGTGAACTGCGGACTCGGCCCCGACGCAATGGAGCCTATCGCCGCGGATCTTGCAAGATTTAGCGGTCTGCCGGTTATCGTAAACGCCAACGCAGGGCTTCCGAAGATAGACGAAAACGGCAACACGGTTTTCGATGTTCCGCCGAGCCGATTTTATTCTTTCGCAAAAACCCTTATAAATTCCGGTGTTTCGGCTGTTGGCGGTTGTTGCGGAACCAATCCCGAGTATATCAAAAATGTATATAACGCCCTACATGGTGCAGATATCGTCAAACCCGATAAACCGCTATCCCCTGCCGTGTGTTCGGGCACAAGAACCTACCGTTTTTCGGGCAAGACCGCCGTTATAGGCGAGCGTCTTAACCCGACGGGAAAGCCGAAGCTGAAAGAAGCACTCAAAAACGGCAACATGGACTATCTCTGTGCCGAGGCAGTGGCACAGCAATCGGCAGGCGCGGATATTCTCGATGTTAATGTGGGTATCCCCGACATCGACGAGGCGGAAATGCTCCCGAAGGTGGTTATCGCCCTGCAAAAGGTCACCGACCTGCCGTTGCAGCTCGATTCCGCCAACCCGAAAGCACTTGCCGCCGCCGCGAGGGTGTATAACGGTGTTCCGATAATCAATTCGGTGAACGGAAAAGACGATAGTATCTCTTCTGTTTTGCCGATAGTCAAAAAATACGGCGCGCTCTGCGTTGCTTTGCTTTTGGACGAAAGCGGCATTCCCGACATCCCATCGGGCAGACTGGAAATTGCCGATAAAATAATAAAAAACGCCGAAAATATAGGCGTTTCAAGAAAAAGACTGCTGTTCGATGCGCTTACCATGACTGTGGCAACCGACGAAAACAGCGGAAACAAAACGCTTGAGTGCGTAAAAAATCTCTCCGACTGCGGCTATCTGACCGCGCTCGGCGTGTCGAACATCTCCTACGGCATGCCCAACCGCGACAGTATAAATGCATCTTTCCTCGGCGCGGCGATCGCGCGCGGACTTTCGGCGGCGATCATCAATCCCTCGAGCGAGAGCATGAAATTACAGCTTGCCGACCCAAGCCCGAACCCCGATTTCGTATTCGACAGCGAACAGGAGCTTGTAATTACCGAAAATACCGCCAAAAAAGAGATTACGCTCTTCGACGCGGTCTTTACGGGGCTTTCGGCAAAGGCGTTTGAGCTTGCGACCGAGCTTTTGAAAGAGAAAAAACCGCTTGAAATAATAGAATCCGAGCTTATTCCGGCACTAAACGCACTGGGTGACGGATATGAATCGAAAAAAATCTTCCTACCTCGTCTGCTCGGCGGTGCCGAGGCGGCAAAAGCGGCTTTCAAGGCGGTGAATTCCGCATTTTCGGGCGAAAAGCGCGAAAACGGAATGACGATTGTCATTGCGACAGTGCAGGGCGATATCCACGATATCGGCAAAAACATCGTGGCGACACTGCTTTCCAACTATGGGTTCGAGGTTATCGACCTCGGAAAGGATGTTCCTCCGCAGAAAATCCTCTCGGCGGTGCGCGAAAGCGGCGCAAAATTGGTAGGACTTTCGGCGCTGATGACGACAACCGTTCCTGCAATGGCAGAAACCGTAAAACTCCTGCGTGAGCAATCGCCCGACACCAAAATAATGGTTGGCGGCGCGGTGCTGACCGAGGAATACGCAAAATCTATGGGTGCCGATTTTTACGGTGCCGACGCAATGGCATCGGTAAAATACGCCGAAAAAATAAAATCCGAATAATAAAAAGGAAATTCAAAATGAAAAAATTATCTTTTATACTTGCTTTCGTTCTTGTTTTTGCTTGTGTTTCTCTTGCTTCCTGCGGTGACGAATCCGAAAACGGCAGTACGGCAGAATCATCTGAGGTTGAATCTTCCACCGATGAATCTTCTGCGGATGAATCTTCTGAATCTTCTGAATCTACCGAATCTTCCGAATCCTCCGACGGCGAACCTGCAGAACCTATAGCAATCACCGGCAAGGTGATCTCCAAAGGCTGTCAATACGAAGTCCCCGGCGGCAAGGGTTACGTTGTTCAGCACGATAAATGGCCCGCAAACTACACCGCAGACCTTACCGACGGCGTGGCTCTTGATAAATTGGTTTATAACAGCTCTTGGTTTTCATTCAACTCCGAGCCCGATGCAGACGGCAAGGCTAACCGTATCGACGGCGTCGGCACGGTAATTATCGACCTTGGCGGAGAAAAGAGCGTTACCGGTGTCAGAACCAACATTTATACGGGAACCGTATCCTCTTCCTCTATCGCCCCTGTCGGTTCGGTTGTCGTTTGGGTTTCTGCCGACGGCAAAACATTTACAAACCCTGTTTCTCTCACCGTTCCCGAACCTGATAAAGTCGGTTGGGCGGAAGGCGGATTCGAAGCAATAAGCGCGCGTTACATAAAGGTTGAATACACCGTAGGCGGCGAAGGATACCATATGTTCGCCAACGAAATCGAAGTTTACGGAAATTGATCAAACAATAAAATACCGCAAAGCGTGATGTCCTTAACGGACAATCACGCATCGATATAAATTCCTATCGGAATTTTCGATATGCACCTACGGTGCTCGATATGTGCTTCGCACTCGATATGCCCTGCGGGGCACGAGGAATTTATATCATATCGAATCGGCGCAAAGCGTCGATATATCGCGCTTGAGCGAAGCGAAAGCATATCGCGT
>JAZTZF010000024.1:0-6843 GCA_045637325.1 Eubacteriales bacterium
TCCGACATCCCCATAAGGTGAGAAACGAACGCGGTTACAAGCGCGTTGTATACCGAGAAAAGACCGGGGGTGCGCACCGTAACGGTAAGCTCGGCATCGCCTTTTGTGTTGAATTTTACTCCCAGCGCGCCGTCGTTTTTCCAAAGCTCGATATTTTGGGCATAGATATCGGCACTTGTTCCTTTTGCCGAATATGTTTTGACGGTGCAGGTGTGACCGCGCAGTATTTGCTCCGAATTATCGTCGTCGCAGTTTATAATGCCCACCTTGCACTGCCTGAAAAGCAGGCTCTTGCAATATGCATATTCCTCAAAGCTCTCATGCTCGGCAGGGCCTATGTGGTCGGGTGAAAGATTGGTAAAAATACCGTAATCGAACACGATTCCCGCAACTCTCGAAAGCTTTAGCCCCTGAGAAGAAACCTCCATCACGGCATATTTGCATCCTGCGTCTACCATCTGCCTAAATATTTTATGAAGCTCGTAGGATTCGGGCGTGGTGTTTTTTGCAGGGGTGAAATCATCGCCTATCATAATGCCGATAGTGCCTATAACTCCCACCTTTTCTCCTGTTTGCTCGAGCACGCTTTTTATCATATAAGTAGATGTCGTCTTGCCTTTTGTTCCGGTAAGACCGACCGTCGTAAGCTGCTGTGCAGGATACCCGAAAAAGGCAGCCGACATAAACGCCAGTGCCTCTCTGCAGGATTTAACCATAACCACCGTGATGTCGCTCGGGATTCCTTCGACTTCCCTCTCTACAACAACGACAGAAGCGCCTTTTTCCAATGCCTTGTTTATATATTCGTGACCGTCAACAACAGCGCCGACCATACACACAAACACAGTGTTTTTTTCGGCTTTTCTCGAATCGTACACTATATCCGATATTTCTGTATCGACACTTCCCTGAATAAGGCTGTATTCTACCTTCTCTAAAATATCAGAAAGTTTCAAGTCTATCACTACTCCTGTTTTAATATGTGGGTAACGTCAATTTCTCCTTCAAATACATTGTGGCTCGGGCCCGTCATAAACATATGACCGCTTGCCTCGTCCCACTCTACATACAGCGGTCCGCCGATCTGCTCTACCGTAACCTTTCGGTCGCATCTGCCGGTAAGAACGCCTGCGACTACTGCGGTACAGCATCCGGTACCGCAACCGATGGTTTCGCCGGTGCCGCGTTCCCATTCGCGTATCTTTATATAATCACGAGAAACAAGCTCGGCAAACGTAACGTTTGTTTTGTTCGGGAAAAGATCGGTGCTGTATTCTATGGTTTTACCGTATTTTTCAACGTCAAGGGTAGAAACGTCGTTAATAAACATTGCGGTATGAGGGTTGCCCCACGACACCGCAGTTATATTAAATACTCTGTCAAGCACCTGCACCGGTTGCTCGATAAACTCGGCAAGCGGAGTGTTTACGGGGATTTTCTTTGTATCAAGGCAAGGGCATCCGATATCCGCCTTGATGTTTGAAACAAACCCTCTGTTTCTAAACGGCATTGCCTTTTCTCCGTCTTTGGCAGGTCTGTCTTCGATAGTCAGCTTGAGCTTCTGCATGCCGCCCAGCGTTTCTATAACAAGATCCGTTTTGTCGGTGAGCGCATGGTCATAAACGTATTTACCGACGCTTCTTAGCGCGTTGCCGCACATTTCCCCCTCGGTACCGTCGGGATTGAACATGCGCATTCTGAAATCGCCCTTCTGCGAAGGACAGATCAAAACCATGCCGTCAGATCCGATTGCAAAATGCCTATCGCTTACAAACCTCGCAAGCTCGCCTAAATTATTGACTTTTTGATTGATGGCGTCGATATATACGTAGTCGTTTCCGAACGCCTGCATTTTAGTAAACTTCATAGTTGATAATATAAGGTTTTAGGAGTTTATTGCCCTGCCGAGATCGGCAATTATATCGTCTGCGTTTTCTATGCCTACCGAAAGGCGCAGGAAGCAATCTGTAATTCCCAATGCCTCTTTGATCTCCTTCGGAGTGTCCTCGTGAGTTTGTGTGGTGGGGTACGTTATAAGTGTTTCGGTACCACCGAGACTCTCTGCAAACATGATCATATCCACGTTTGCGAGTATTTTCTTGACGGTTTCGAAACTGTCAACGGTAAACGAAATCATACCGCCGAATCCGGTAGTCTGTTTTTTAGTAACAGCATATTCGGGATGGTCCTCGAATCCCACATAATAAACCTTTTTTACTTTTTCCTGTGTTCTGAGCCAGTTTGCAACCTTCATCGCGTTTTCGGAATGCTTATCCATACGCACGGTGAGTGTTTTTATTCCGCGAAGCACCAGCCAGCTGTCCATGGGCGAAAGCTGACTTCCGCAGGATTTTATATGCACCTTTATCTTGGCGCAAATATCGGGATCGTCCTTAACCACTACTATGCCCGATATGGTGTCGTTATGACCGCCTAGGAATTTTGTAGAGCTGTGTGTGACGATATCTGCACCGAGTGCAAGGGGTTTTTGATAATAGGGTGTCAAAAAAGTATTATCCACCACGGTTATTGCGCCTATACCTTTTGCAATATCGCAGACAGCGGCTATATCGGCAACCTTCATCATGGGGTTGGTGGGGGTTTCTACAAAAAACATCTTTGTTTTTTCTGTAATTGCCGCCTTTACCGAATCAAGGTCCGACATATCGACACACGTATAATTAATACCGTATTTTCCAAAAACATCGTTTATAAGCCTTAGCGTTCCGCCATAAATATCGTCGGACATTACAACGTGATCGCCCGTACTCAGCAGAGAGAAAACCGCCATATTGGCAGCCTGTCCGCTCGAGAAAGCAAACCCTCGAATACCGCCCTCGAGAATCGCCATGGTGCGCTCAAGCTCCTGTCTTGTGGGGTTTGCAAGACGGCTGTAGTCAAAACCGGTAGAGCAACCGAACTGAGGATGACGGAAGGTTGCCGACTGATAAATAGGCATGCTTACAGCACCGGTAAGCGGCTCGCAACCGAGTGCCCCGTGTACCGTTTTCGATTCGAAATGCAACTCTTCTTTTGTACTGTAATCGGTATGATTCTTGAAATTTTTCATTTTACTCTACCTCTCAAAACGTCGAATAGCCTTTGATAATTATATCATGTGCCACGTCGCTTTGTCAAGTATCACCCCTGCCCGAGCAGGCGTCTAACGAGAACGGCAACTGTTCACTATTCATTATAGTTAACTCCTTTTCTTTTTCAAAATATTGTTTGAAAACATATACTCGATAAAATGCAATAGACCGAGACAACCTGTTGAAATCCCAACAAGCGTAGAGTTTATCACAAACTGAAATGTCGACAAGTTTAGAAAAATCCGT
Source organism: Eubacteriales bacterium (assembly GCA_045637325.1). Classification (GTDB taxonomy): domain Bacteria; phylum Bacillota; class Clostridia; order Oscillospirales; family CAG-382; genus Coliplasma. The sequence goes on from JAZTZF010000024.1 coordinate 3,339, forward strand.
TGTACACAAAAAAACAAGCCCACAACTTTACTGTTGTAGACTTGTTTGGCTAATAACTATAATTTTGATACACAATCAATTAAAATACTTTATGGAGGTAATCGAACAGTATTTCCCAAAGTTTTATCATCGGAAGTGAAACAACAAATGCCAAAATAGACTGGATGCACCATACTCTTTCTGTATAATCAAGCTTTTTAGATGCTTTTATGTTCAAAATGACAAGTAAAACGAGTGCAACCAAAGCCAAAAATCCAACAACAATGCAAAAGGGGATAAATCTCGGAAATGGATTTGCCGGACCATCTGAAGGAATGCCCATGCTCATGATAAAGCTCAATAAATTCAGCATACATTCCATTCCAAGGCTTAAGAAAGCCGCATAGGCTATGGTGAAAAGAAGATATGACGCTATTTTAATCGGTTTTTTCGCAGATTGCTCGGATGTTTTTAAGGCAGACATCACATATACCTCTCTTTCATTTTTTTACCCTCATTAAAATTATAGCAGAATAATATAAAAACCGCAACCCCTTTGTTTCAGAATTGCGGTTCTTATTTGGCGGAGAAGGAGCGGTGCCACTCATGTGCACAACATTTTAGGGTGATGAAAAACGCTCGTGTTCGAGCATCTTCGTTTTAAAGTTAACTATCAAGATTTACACAAAACTCTTAATCCGGCATAAAAATAGTTTTACAAAATAATCCAAAAAACATTTAAGCTTTATGAAGTATAAAATACAAGTTAATCATTCATAAAACTGTGTTTTTAGCTACATGCCCATTAGTTGTTTTCGCTTGTTTCTTCTAACACGATTGATATGCCTTTCGAAATCGCCGTTATTGATTAGTTCTGCAAGAACGAATTGCATAAAAGTAGGAACAGTACAGGAATAGAATCCGAGTTTTTCCTCAAAAACACTCACAAGTTGTTTCGGTAACACCATATACCCAACACGTAGAGACGGAGAGATGGTTTTTGAAAATGTGTTTAGATAAATAACGTTATCATTATTTGAAAGCGAAAACAATGTTTCGGTGGGTTTGGTAGATACCGAGAACTCCGATTCAAAATCGTCCTCAATGATATATCTGTCGCCCTGCTCCGACCAACGAATATACTCATGACGTTTTGATGCTGATGCCGTTACACCGCTCGGGTAACTACGGTACGGAGTGGTATGCAATACATCGGCTTTTGTGTCGGCAAGCGCCTTGCTGTCTATGCCTGAGTTTGTCAGAGGAAGTGACTCATAGCTTATTTCGGTTGCGTTGTATACTTGCTCAATCTTTTTATACGACGGTGATTCTATTGCATAAATGCGATGTCTTCCGAGCAATTCCACAATTAAGCCATAGAGATATTCCGAACCCGACCCTATAACGATTTGTTCCGCATCCATCTTTATGCCTCGGTTTCGCACAAGGTATCGCCGAATCGCTTCGCGCAATTCAATACACCCGCAGTTGGGTGATTTTTCAAGCAGCAAATCCCCACGGTCGGTAAGTACCTTTCTTATCGTTTTGCTGAGCACGGATAGCGGAAAATCGGGATAGGTATGTTCGGCGTTGTGCCCGCTATGTTCTGTGTGATGCTCATTTGATATCGCAAAACCGTCCGTCTCGCGAAAAATAACTACAAAGCCGCTTCGCTCACGGGATTCCACATACCCCTCATCGCAAAGCAGAGCGTAGGCGTGTTCGACTGTTACCGTGCTGATCCCCAATTCATCGGCAAGTAATCGCTTTGACGGTAATTTTGAGTTGTACGGATATATATGTTTTACAATGTCATCCCTTACCTGTCGGTACAGTTGCAGATAGGCAGGGTTTTTGTTGTCTTTCAAAAGTATATACTTCATCTGGTAATATATTTCTCTCCCATTTTGGTCATTTTCATATCGCCAGATTCATTATATAATAAACTCGCAAAAAATCAAGAGATCGCGAAAAATTTTCAACAACCGTCAAAAAGAGGTGATATAATTCACCTTGAATAAACATCACCGCATGTTAAACGGGGTTTACTTTTACAATTTCTTGCAAAACATCGAAATGAGGTGTATTATGAAAAACAGCAAAATCAAGCTTATCTGTATCACAGGTGTTTTAACCGCCTTAGTTTTCGTTGTCACCGCCTATTTACATATTCCGACAAATAACGGATATGTTCACGTGGGCGACGGTTTAATCTATCTTGCCGCCTGTCTGTTACCGTGTCCCTATGCGATGGCAGTCGGTGCAGGCGGAGCACTTCTTGCCGATTGCATTACCGGTTTTGCAATATGGGCTCCCGGTTCGGTTATAATTAAGGCGCTTACCGTATTGTTCTTTTCAAGCAAAGGGAATAAAGTTATAACCCTTCGCAACTCGCTTGCTCTTTTGCCTGCTGCCGTTTTATGTGCCGGCGGATATTATTTGTACGAATCTTTAATATACGGCAATTTTATTTCTTCGCTTACGGGAATTCCCGCCTCTATTACACAATCGGTAGCAAGTTCAATTGTTTTCTTTATTGTCGGTCTTGCTATCGACAAGATGAATATAAAATCTAAAATAAACTGAGGAAAACTCTTATGATGACGATTACATATCCTGCAAGGACAGGAATTTACGTTAATATAACAAACCGTTGCCCTTGCGCTTGTACATTCTGTTTGCGCCACAACAAAGACCACGTTTTTGATTCGGATTCGCTTTGGTTGGACCGAGAACCCACCATACAAGAAATTTGCAACAGTATCGACGCGTGGGAGCTGTCCAAATATGATGAAATTGTTTTTTGCGGTTACGGTGAACCTACTGAGCGTCTTTATGACCTGCTTGAGGTTGCAAAGTATGTTAAATCAAAGAGCAATATTAAAATCCGCATTAACACAAACGGCCTTGCCGATCTGATTTGGAATGAACCTACCGCACCTAAACTGAAAGGATTGATTGATACCGTTTCTATAAGTCTGAATGCCACCAACAAGGAGGACTATCTTAAAGTAGTTCGTCCTAAGTTTGGTATCGATTCCTATGATGCTATGCTTAAATTCACAAAGGAATGTACAAAATACGTTCCCTCGGTTATAATGACGGTTGTTGATGTCGTAACCTCAAAGGAAGAACAGGAACTTTGCCGTAAAATCTGTCAGTCAGTCGGCGCGACACTTCGAGTTCGCCCCTATGAGAGCTAATGCGAGGATAGTCGAACTTTTTTCACCGAAAAGACTTGTAATTTTGTATTAAGCGGTGTATAATGACCATAACAATTAAACAAACGGGAGCTTGTATTACAGGCTGAGAGGAAGGTGTGACCTTCGACCGATAACCTGATTTGGATAATGCCAACGTAGGGATGCCTGTGACTCGTTTTTTACGGAAGTTACCCAAATCAAGGGTAACTTCCGTTTTGCTTTTCTGGAAGAGAGGATGTGAAGGGACCTATCCCGAGTGGTTTCGGGCGGATAGAAGGGGAGCGCCTTGTGTCTTGTAGTTTGCGATGGGAACCCGTGTTTCG
>JAZTZF010000025.1:0-5664 GCA_045637325.1 Eubacteriales bacterium
TGACACATACGTTGGAGGTTGCGCAGATCGCGCGCACAATAGCACGCGCGTTGCGTCTGAACGAGGATCTTACCGAGGCTTCGGCTCTCGGGCACGACCTCGGGCATACTCCGTTTGGCCATTCGGGCGAGCGTGCGCTTGATTATCTTCTTCCGGAGGGTTTCAGGCATAACGAACAGAGCCTGCGCGTTGTCGATTATTTAGAGAACGAGGGCGAGGGATTGAACCTCACCTACGAGGTCCGCGATGCGATCCTTTGCCACACAGGCGATGAACCTGCATCTACCTTAGAGGGCAGGATAATCAAAATAGCCGATAGGATCGCGTATATAAATCACGATATCGATGATGCCGCCCGTGCGGGAATACTTAATATTTCCGATATTCCCAAGGAAATAAGCGATATTATAGGCACCAAACACGGCGAGCGTATCACTTCGTTAGTCAGGGCAACGATCGACCACGGGGTCGAAAACGGAATAGGCATGGTAGAGCCTTACGGCGAGGTAATGGATAAACTGCGCGACTTTATGTTTGAGCGCGTTTATAGAAATCCCACTGCCAAGAGCGAGGACGGCAAGGTCGTCAATATGATCACCTTTTTGTACGAGCATTTTTCGGCACATCCCGAATCCATTCCGAGAGAGTATTTGAAATACGCCGAGAGGGACGGTATAAGTGTCGTCACTGCCGATTTTATTGCAGGAATGACCGACAGATATGCACTCGGTTGCTTTAACGAACTGTTCGTGCCGCGCGTATGGCAGTATAAATAATATTTTAGCACATATCAGACCGAAAGGAGGGGTTGTATGGCGTTCACACGCGAATTTTTGGAAGAATTGAAATTGCGTAACAATATCGAGGAAATCGTCGGCAGAGTTGTCACATTAAAGCGTGCAGGGAGCAACCTTGTGGGTAATTGCCCGTTTCACAGCGAACGCACACCTTCTTTCACGGTATTTCCTGCCACGTCGAGCTATTATTGCTTTGGTTGCGGCGCAGGCGGCGATGTTGTTACGTTTGTCATGCAGACCGAGAATATCGAATACCGCGAGGCAATAGAATTTCTTGCTAAGCGCGCAGGCATCAAGGTAGAAGAGAATTACGAAAAACATCAGTCGCAAGAACCAACCGTCAAGCGCGACAGGATGTACGAGCTCAACCGCGAAGCGGCAAGGTTTTTCTACAAATCGCTCCTTTCTCCTTCGGGCGCAAATGCACGCGCCTATCTCGAAAAACGGCAGTTCGCGTCTGCCACCGTAAAACGGTTCGGCATCGGTTATGCACCCGATGCTCCCTACGGCAAGGCACCGCTGTGCGAGCATCTTATGTCGCTGGGGTTTACACCTTTCGAGATACGCTCGGCATTCTTGGGCGGCGAAAGCAAGAAAAACGGCAGAATGTACGATATGTTCCGCAATAGATTGATGTTCCCCGTGTTCGATGTAAACGGCGAGGTCGTCGCGTTCAGCGGCAGACGTTTGAATGAGGAAGACGAACGAAAGTATATAAATACCTCCGATACGCCCGTGTTCAAAAAAAGCCGCATTCTTTTCGGATTGAATATTGCCAAAAACACCGAGAGCGGAACACTGATATTGTGCGAGGGCGCGCCCGATGCCATTGCAATGCATCAGGCGGGTTTTGATAACGCCATTGCAACCTTGGGTACGGCAATAACACCCGAGCATGCGCGCATAATCGCACGTTACTGCAGGACGGTATATTTGGCATACGATATAGACAAGGCAGGCAGAAAAGCAACACTAAAGGGTATAGATTTGCTTAATCAGGTCGGTGTCGATACAAAGATAATCAATCTTGGCAGCGAGGCTAAGGACCCCGACGAGTATATAAAAAAATTCGGTGCAAACTCCTTCCGCGCAAAGCTCACAGGCTCTTCGGGACAGATAGATTACCGTATCGAAGAGATCATTTCGCGTTTTGACGTTACGGTAGCCGAGGACAAGCTCCGCGCGGTCGATGAAGTTACTTCGTTTATCGCAACGCTTGCGACCCGTCCCACGCGTGAGGTATATGCATCACGCGCGGCAGAAAAATTGGGGTTGACCTTCCAATCGCTTCATGACGAGGTGGAACGCAAGGCAAAAAGACAGGACGCAAAGGCAAAAAAGCAAGTCGTGAACAACGCACTGCGCGAGCAAAGCGGTTTCGGCGGAAATGCCAATGCAGATAAACTGCGCTTTTCGTCGGAGGCATCACACGAGGAAGCCATACTCGGTCTGCTTCTTATCCGTAGCGATTTCGGACCCGAAGCAGTAAAACAGCTTACCGAATCGGATTTTGCAACCGCGTTGAATAAAAAGATATTCACGCTGTTTTACGATGAATTTTCGGAAGGCAGGGAAGTCGTTCTTTCAAAAGACGGTGTCCTTACACCGCGGGAAATAGGCGCGCTTGAAAATTGCCGAGCATCCAGACTTGCTCTGGGCGATATTACGGTATCTGCACTAAATTCCCATATAACAGCACTCAAGTCACTCCGCGAGCGCAGTGAATACGATAAAAAAATCGAGCAGGACCCTGCAAACGCGCTTAATGAGTATTTGAATAAATTAAAAAATAAAAAAGTCGAAAATACAGGAGGTCAGTAATGGATAAGGATTTGTCGGCGTTTAATCGCGAGCAGATCGAGGAGGCAAAGAATAAAGGTACGATAAAGGTTATCGAGATCCTCGAGGCACTTTCGGATACCGATATAACAATCGAAAAGCTCGTGAAAGCGTGCGAAGCACTCGAGCGTAACGGTATCGAAATAGAAACCGAGCACTCTAATGCGGTGTTTGATATTTCGGATGATGATATCGATAACGAGGATTTCGAGGAAACTCCCGATGACGTTGATACACTTCTTACACAGGAAGGCGTTTCTATAGACGATCCCGTAAGAATGTATCTAAAGGAAATAGGCAAGGTTCCTCTGCTTTCTGCAGAAAAAGAACTTGAACTTGCAAACAGTATGGCTAATGGCGATCTGCATGCAAAACAACAGCTTGTCGAGGCAAACCTTCGTTTGGTTGTAAGTATTGCAAAACGTTATGTAAACCGCGGAATGTTTTTCCTTGACCTTATTCAAGAGGGTAACCTCGGTCTTATGAAAGCGGCGGAAAAGTTCGATTACGGCAAGGGATTCAAGTTTTCCACCTATGCAACGTGGTGGATAAGACAGGCGATAACACGTGCTATTGCAGATCAGGCAAGAACGATCAGAATCCCTGTTCATATGGTAGAAACCATCAATAAGGTTCTGCGCGTTTCGCGTCAGTTGCTACAGGAAAAGGGCAGAGATCCGCTTGACGAAGAGATCGCAAAAGAAATGGATATGCCTGTCGATAAGGTAAGAGATATCTTAAAAATCGCACAGGAACCGGTCTCGCTCGAAATGCCTATCGGCGAGGAAGAGGATTCGCATCTCGGCGATTTTATCGCAGACGACAACACTCCTGCACCTGCAGATGCGGCTTCTTATCAAATGCTGCGCGAGCATCTTTTGGAGGTACTTCATACACTTACCCCGCGTGAGGAAGCCGTGCTTAAACTACGTTTCGGTTTGGAAGACGGCAGACCCCGCACTCTCGAGGAGGTCGGCAAGGTGTTTGATATCACCCGTGAGCGTATACGCCAGATAGAGGCAAAGGCACTGCGTAAGCTCCGTCATCCGAGCAGATCGAAGAAATTAAAAGACTATCTCGAATAGGATTCGGCAAAGAAAGGCATTGATAAATGAAATCACAACTCGAAACAATAAAAACCACTGCCGTGGCAGAAATCGCCGCCGCAGAAACCTCGCTCGAGGAAATAAGGATAAAATACCTGGGTAAGAAAGGTGCACTCACTGCTATTTTGCGTGGCATGGGCTCGCTCACGCCCGAGGAACGTCCTGTTATCGGCGCAATTGCAAACGAGGTTAGAAACTGTATCGAAGAAGCACTTGAATCACGCGGTGCAGAACTTAAAAAACAGGCGCTTGCGCGCAGTCTTGTCGATGAAAAACTGGATGTTACCTATAACGCCGTTTCTGCAAACGCAGGGCATATCCACCCGATCACACGCGCGCTTGAACGCATGACCGAGATCTTTATAGATATGGGATTTTCGGTTGCCGAAGGTCCCGAGGTTGAAACCGTCACCAACAATTTCGATGCACTCAACGCACCGGCGGATCACCCTTCCAGAGATTTTCAGGACACGTTTTATATCACCGAGTCTACGCTGTTGCGTACCCAGACATCGCCCGTTCAGATCCGTGCAATGCGTGGCATGACACCGCCTATCCGTATAATCTCCCCCGGCAGAGTATACAGAAGCGACGTTGCCGATGCATCACATTCTCCCATGTTCCATCAGCTCGAGGGTCTTGTTGTTGATAAAGGAATAACAATGGGCGATCTGAAAGGTATTCTTTCGAAATTTGCAAAGACCATGTTCGGACCCGAAACAAAAACACGTTTCCGTCCCCACAATTTCCCGTTTACCGAGCCGTCTGCCGAGGTTGACGTTTCCTGCTTCGTATGCGGCGGTAAGGGATGCCGTTTGTGTAAGGGCGAGGGCTGGATGGAAATACTCGGTTCGGGTATGGTACATCCCGAGGTACTTCGCGCAGGTGGGATAGACCCCGACGTTTATACCGGATTTGCATTCGGTATGGGCGTAGAGCGCGTTGCAATGGTTATGTCGGGCATAGACGATCTTCGTCTTATGTTCGAAAACGATGCCCGTTTCCTCAAACAATTTTAATATAAGAACATCCGATGGAAGGAAAAATAAATGGAAGTATCACTTAATTGGTTAAAAGATTATGTAAACATACCCGATGATATAAAAACCTTCTGCGACGCCATGACGATGACCGGCACTAAGGTAGAGGGTTATAAGGTACTCGGGAGCGATATCGAAAAGGTTGTCGTCGGCAAAATTATGTCAACCGAACCGCACCCCGATTCCGATCATCTTATTATCTGCTCGGTCGATGTCGGCAAAGAGGAAAAATTGCAAATCGTCACCGGCGCACAGAACATAAAAGCAGGCGACGTTGTGCCTGTCTGCCTTGACGGGGCAAAACTCCCCGGCGGCAAGACCATAAAGAACGGCAAGCTCCGCGGAGTTCTCTCGCAGGGCATGCTCTGCTCGCTTTCCGAGCTTGGATTAAGCGTTAACGATTTCCCCTATGCAATCGAGGACGGTATTTTTGTCCTCGAGGAAGAATGCAATCTGGGCGACGATATCCGTGACGTTTGCAAGATTAACGATACGGTTGTCGAATTTGAACTTACCTTTAACCGTCCCGACTGTCTTTCCTATATAGGCATCGCACGCGAGGCGGCGGCTACTTTCGGCGCAAAAACTACGCTTCCCGAACCGAAGGTTACCGAGGTTGCAGGCGATAAAGTAACCGATTATATAAAGGTTAACGTACTCAATAAAGAACTCTGCCCGAGATATACCGCAAGAGTCGTTAAGAATGTAAAAATCGGTCCTTCTCCTCTTTGGCTCCGCGCAAAACTGCGCGCGGCAGGGGTAAGACCTATAAACAATATCGTTGATATTACAAACTATGTTATGCTTGAATACGGTCAGCCTATGCACGCATTTGATTACAAGTGCCTTGACGGGGCAAAACTCCCCGGCGGCAAGACCATA
>JAZTZF010000026.1:0-13408 GCA_045637325.1 Eubacteriales bacterium
GCCTGCGATCATGGTGAGTATCGCGGAAATATAGGTTGCGCCGTTAAGTTCTTTGTGGGGGTTGTCGGAAAGCTTCTTACGAACAAAGAGAGAAGCAATACCGATCATACAGGAAATAAGACCTGCAGCGGCAAATGCGAGGGGGAAGTAGATCATTGCCTTGAGAATGGCAGAGTTGTTAAATACGTTTTCTGCGAAAAGCTCAACAGCGAGGATAGCACCCGAGAGGAGCGCACCTACGTAGCTTTCGAGAAGGTCGGCGCCGAGACCTGCAACGTCACCTACGTTGTCACCAACGTTATCTGCGATGGTTGCGGGGTTTCTGGGGTCGTCTTCGGGAATGTGAGCTTCGGTCTTACCAACAAGGTCTGCACCCATGTCGGCAGCCTTGGTGTAGATACCGCCGCCGATACGTGCGAACATTGCGATGATAGAGCAACCGAGAGCGTAGCCCGAAAGAGTCATGGTGAAGGAAGAACCGAGGTTGAGGTCGGGATTAATAAGACCGAGAATGCTGTAGGTGGAGTTTGCGAGAGCCTCTTTTCCTTCTGCAACAGCATCAACCTGACCGAGTACGACACCGAATATGATGAACACGATAAAAATACCGAGAAGTGCACATCCGGAAACGCAGATACCCATTACAGAGCCGCCTTTGAAGGCAACCTTGAGGGTATCGGAGAGGGATTTGGTGGTACGTGCAGTGTTGGTAACGCGAACGTTTGCGTAGGTTGCGATCTTCATACCTACCCAACCTGCGGAAGCACTCATGGTAGCGCCGATTACGAATGCAACGGCTGCGGACCAAGAGATGACGAAAGCGAGCAAAAGAGCAACGACAGCAGCAACGATGGCGATGATCTTATACTCATAAGAAATGAAGGCGTTTGCGCCGACACGAATAGCAGAAGCAATTTCCTGCATTCTTTCGGTACCTTCTTCGAGTTTCTTGACCGAGAAATAGTTGAACGCAGCATATGCAAGAGCACCGAGCGCCGCAACGATTACAAGGCCAAGGACGAGAGTGTAATCCATAATCTGTTCCTTTCTAAAATTACGGTTTTGCGCCGTTTATTTGATTATGTATGCGTGCTTGGGATCAAATGCCCACACTCCGCATGTTACCTATTATATTTATATAATACAACCGTGTCAAGCAAGAATTTACAAAAAATTCTTTTTTGTGCGTTTTGTCAAAAAATGTGCAGTAGGATGATTGACTTTTTGCCAATGGTGTGGTAAAAAGAATAATAGGCTATATAGGTGTAAAATTTAAGGAGAAGAACTATGACTATACTTCCTCAACCTAAAAAACTAAAAAAGACCGGCGGCGTGGTAAAGACCGCAGGACTTGATATCGTACTCACCATGAAGTGCGATAGCCGTATTTTTAAAGCGGCTCAAAAACTTGCTAACGAGATTTATGAAGAAACGGGCATTGATCCCGTTATTACCAAGGTGCTCGGCACTCCCGACGTTACGGGCAAGATCGTTATCGATTGCCTCGGCAAGAAGGGCGAGGGCTACAAGCTTTCCGCGCGTGAAAACGGTATTCTTATCACCGGCGATTCGCTTGCGGGCGCATTCTACGGTATCCAGACTTTGCGTCAGATGCTCGAGACCTGCGGCGAAGATATCGAATGCTGTGAGATCGAGGATAAACCCGATATGAGCTACCGCGGATTTTATCACGATGCTTCCCGCGGCAGAGTGCCCAACCTCGAGGGCGCGTTCGAGATGATAGACTTTTTGGCTTACTATAAGCACAATTCCTATCAGCTCTATATCGAACATACTTTTGAGTTTGATGAATACAAGGGTATTTACAAGGCGTTCGGTTATATGACTGCCGAGGAACTCATGCAGATCGATGATTACTGTTATGATAACTTTATCGATTTTGTGCCCTCTCTGTCCACGTTCGGACACCTCTTCCGTTTGCTTGAGAGCAAGAAATACAGCCACCTCTGCGAGTTGGAGGATTATGAGCGTCGCGGCAATCCTTGGGTGAACATGATGCTTCACCACACCATCAATGCAAGCGATCCCGACAGCATTGAGGTTATCAAATCGCTTCTCAATCAGTACGTTCCGCTTTTCCGCAGCAAGTATTTTAATATCTGCTGTGACGAAACTTTTGATATATGCAACGGTAAGAATAAGGGACTTGATAAGGGTAAGCTCTATCTTGACTTCACACTTAAGATAATCGATCACCTTAAATCGCTCGGCAAGACGGTTATGATGTGGGGCGATATAGTTCTTCACCATCCCGAAACCATGGATCAATTCCCCGATGATATGGTTATGCTTAACTGGCACTACAACTTCAATCCGCCTTTGGAAACGGTAGAGCAGTTCGCAAAGCAGCGTTTCGCTCAGGTCGTTTGCCCCGGCACAAGCTGTTGGAACCAGTTCTGCGAAAACGTACCCTATGCAGAGCGTAACATCAGTAAGATGGTTCGCAAGGGTGCGGAATATAAGGTTATGGGTATGCTTAACACTTCGTGGGGCGATTACGGCTCTATCTGCCCGATGACCTGTACGATCTACGGCATGGTACTCGGCGGTGCGTTGGCTTGGAACAGCAAGACGAAGGTAATGTGCGAGAAGTATGATAATGCCGTGTCGGATATCGTATACGGAGATCCCACGGGCGAGACCGTAAAACTTATCCGCAGATTCGACGAATGCCAGTCTATCCTTTCTTGGATGGTATACTGCAGTGCCTTCTTCGAAAACCGTATGCTTCCTTGGGGCGATCCTGTACCGCTTCCCGATGACAGCACGGTATATATAGAAAATGCAGAACGCGCATACAAGCTTGCTGAGGATTTCCGCCGTTTGCCTGTACAAAGCAATATTACCGTTGATCTTCGTATTCAGGCAGAGGGCTTGGCAATAATCAATCTTCGCATGGCTCGACTTATCGACGGTAAGACCGAGATCGACGAGGCTAAGGTAGAAAAATGGATCGAGCGTTACTCCGAATCTTGGCTCAGAAGCGATAAGAGAGGCGAACTCGATGCCGTTATCACCGCTATGCGCGGCAAAAAGTTCACCGTTCACGATATGATCACCAACGCGTAAAATTTAATATTTTGAATTAAAAGCAAAAAACTGCCGCAATTAAATTGCGGCAGTTTTTATATGCGAATTCTAATCTATTTTCCAGTCGATCTCGTCTTTTCCGATCGAACGAAGAAATTCGTTGCATTTTGAAAAATGTCTGCAACCGAAAAAGCCGTTATAGGCAGAAAGCGGACTTGGGTGTGCCGACTCGAGAATTAAGTGGTGTTTGCCTGTTATCAATCCCTTTTTTGCCCTTGCGTAACCGCCCCAAAGTATAAAACATATGGGATCTTCGCGCTCGTTAAGCAGGGAAATCGCCTTGTCGGTAAATATCTCCCACCCTTTGTTTCGGTGACTGCCTGCGTTGCCTGCGCGTACCGTCAAAACGCTGTTCAACAGCATCACGCCGTTTTTCGCCCACTGCGTCAATTCTCCGTGATTCGGGGGAGTTATGCCGATATCGTTTTGCAGTTCTTTGAAAATGTTTATCAGCGAGGGCGGCTTTTCAACGCCCTTTTTTACCGAAAAACACAGCCCGTGTGCCTGACCGACACCGTGATACGGATCCTGCCCCAGTATTACGGCGCGGACATCGTTGTAATCGGTGTATCTAAAAGCATTAAAAATATCGTTCATGTGAGGATATATCGGCACACCGGAGTTGAGATATTCATTTTTCAAAAAAGCACGCAGATTGATGTAATAATCTTTCTCGGCTTCGGGCGCCATAAGACTATCCCAGTTGTTGCCGAATTTGAACATGATACTCCTCCTGCTTTTATAATATTTATAGGTATTATATCATGTTTCCGGAGAAAATCAATAAAATTCGATTGACAAAAACAAAAAATGGGTTTATTATTAAATGAAAAAATTGATTAAAAACGAGGTGAGAACATAATGGATTCCGGTCGAAGTAGCGGCGAAAAACCCAAAAGTAGATATATGGGATCGGTTTGTTTCTTGCCTTTTCTATATGAATGATAGTTTTGTGTTTTCTGCCGTACTTCTTTTCGCTTTAACAGTATAAGAAAGGATTATGGCTTATGGACAAAGAACAGATACTTCAAACAGTCAATTCGCATCTCGAAACATGCGATTATCAAAGTATCCGCACACTTCTTGCCGATTTTGAACCATACGATTTGGCGGAGCTTTGCGAGGAATTGGAAGAGATTCATCTTCCTATCGTTTTCCGCCTCATGGCAAAGGATGTGGCGGCGGAATGTTTTTCGAACATGTCGTCGGAATTGCAGGAATTGCTTATTCGGCGTATGTCCGATGCCGAGCTTAAGGCGGTGTTGGATGAACTTTATATTGACGATACCGTTGATATTATAGAAGAAATGCCTGCGAATGTTGCGGCGCGTATGCTTGCGAATTCGGATCCGACCTCGCGCGAGCAGATAAATCAGATATTAAATTATCCCAAAGACAGTGCCGGAAGCATAATGACGGTGGAATACGTTCGTCTTGACAAAAATATGAGTGTTGCGGACGCGTTTTTGCGCATACGCCGCGTCGGTACCGAAAAAGAGACCATCTACACCTGTTATGTCACAGAATCGGATCGCAAACTTGTGGGCGTGGTTACGGCAATGGATCTTATGCTTGCCGAAACCGATATGCTTATATCCGACCTTATGGAAACGAACGTTATCTCGGCAAAGACCGATGACGATAGGGAATCGGTAGCAAAAAAGTTTTCTGACTATGACTTTCTTGCGTTGCCGGTCGTTGACGGCGACGGGCGTCTTGTGGGTATCGTAACGGTTGACGATGCTATTGATGTCGTGCTTGAGGAAGCAACCGAAGACGTCGAAAAAATGGCAGGTATAACACCGTCGGATAAACCCTATTTAAAGGTCGGGGTTATAGAAACGTGGCTTTCGCGCGTGCCTTGGCTTATGCTCCTTATGCTATCTGCCACGTTTACCGGTGCTATTATATCAAGTTACGAAGAAGCGCTTAGCAATCTCGTTATATTAACGTCGTTTATTCCCATGCTTATGGGAACGGCAGGTAACGCGGGCGGACAAAGCTCGGTTACCATTATACGCGCGCTCTCGCTTGGCGATATCGTTCCTGCCGATATCCTGCGCGTTTTGTGGAAGGAATTCCGCGTTTCTTTTCTTTGCGGTCTTTCACTTGCGTTGGTAGGGTATTTGAAAGCAATCCTGCTCGATGGCGCCGATTGGCTTGTCGCATTGGTGGTTTGTCTGACGCTTTTTGCAACCGTCGTTGCGTCCAAAGTGGTAGGCTGCGGTTTCCCGATGCTCATCAAAAAACTCGGGTTCGACCCTGCTGTCGTTGCAAATCCGTTCATAACTACGGTTATCGACGCCTTGGCGTTGGTGGTTTATTTTGCGGTCGCAACCGCGTTGATACCTGCACTTGCGTAGACGATCCCTTTATATAATTCCGAAAACAAAAGATTTTTCGGAATATCGCAGATGCGCAAAGACAGCGTCCGAGACGATATGGTTTTGCGATGAACATAAGTTCTGTAGGTTTTGTACGAGGGATAAAAGAGTGTGATACAAAAAAGTTGTTAAAAATAATCTAACACTCTTGCTTTATATTCGATGTTATGGTATAATCCGTAATAAGTATAAATCCGTTCTCATATAGGGGACGGTAAAAAAACAACATGGAGGCTATTATGAAAAAGCATCTCAGAGTAATTTCACTTATCCTTGCGATGTTGCTTTGCGCAAGCGTTCTTGTAGCTTGTAAGGGCGATGGAGACGAATCCTCGACCGGCACAACATCAACTTCCGGCAATTCCGACGGGTACACCTACGGTCCTGCCGATTACGGCGAATTTCCTTACAAAGATCATGAGAAAGAGGACGCTACCATCCGTATTCTTTGCGTAGAAACTGCACGTCACAGATACGGTGAACAGCAGTTTGGCTATCTCGAAGAAAATGAGGGTGACACCATCAACACCGCTGTTAATAACCGTAACAACCTTATCGAAGAAACTTACGGTATCACTTTTGAACTTACCCCCGTTAAATTCCCCACCGATGACATTGCAAGACTTGTCACCAGTAGCGCTGACGACTACGAGCTCATCTGTGACTCTGTAGACCGTCTTGTTTCGGGTATTCCCGAGGGTTATTACTATTCTCTCGACGGTATCATGAACATCAACCATCCTTGGTGGGATGCTCAGGCTATCGAAACTCTTGCACTCGGCGACAAGCACTTCCTCTTGGCAGGTGCCGGTCTCCTCACCGACGACGATAACACATACCTTACCATTTATAATAAGGATATGTTCAAGAACGTTACTGTTCCCGAAGATTTCGGTATCGAAGAAGGCAAGAGCATCTACGATATCGTACGCGACGGTGAATTCACCATCGATCTTTACTACGAATTCTGCAAACAGGTATCCAAGCCTGACGATAACGGTCAGTGGGGACTTGATGCAACTTACGGTAACCTTTCTCACACCTACGGTGCAACCATTATGGCAAACGGCTGTAATGTAGCTACCATTCAGAAGAATGAAAACGATGAGCTTTATCTCAACGTAGCTACCGAGTATTCGGTTAATGCATTTGACAAAGTATACAAACTTATGTCCGATGCCCAGAACACCCAGCTTGCAGAGAACCTTGCAGGTCAGTTCGGTGATATCGAAAGAATGTTCGTAAACGGTCAGGGCTTGTTCTACAACACCACCAGTACCACCGTTTCCCGTCTTAAGAGCGGCGAGCAGGAATTTGATTTCGGTGTTCTTCCCATTCCGAAGCTTAACAAGGAACAGGAAAACTACTGCTGCTCTGTAAACCGTTACCACTCCTCTGCACTTGCAATTCCCACCACCGTTCCCCAGGAACGTTTGGATCTTGTAACATTTGCACTTCAGGCACTCAGCTTCTACAGCACCGAAGTTGTCCGTGCTTACTATCAGACCACCCTTAAGCTTCAGGCAGCTCACTCGGACGACGATGCCGAAATGCTTGATATCGTTTACAACAACCGCTTCTATGACGTCGGCGCTATCTACGGTTGGGGCAGCATTGAGCAGCTTTACAGCCGTGTAATCAGAAGTGCTAACAACTCCCTCACCGCTGAATGGGAAAGAATCAAGGGCGCTGTTGAAACCGATATGAAGAAGGCTGTCGAAGCATATAACAAGGCTGCTTGATCATCAAGGTAGATAGTATGTTTTTGAAAAAAGTTTTAAGTGCTGTTCTTGCATTGCTGGTACTCGTTCCTTTTTTTGCGGTAGGTGTATCTGCGGCAGACAGCGTAATTTCCAAGGGGAAGTCGTATACCGTTGAGTATGCGACTCCCATTGAAAATGCATATCCCAAAAAAGCGTATAAAAAAGAAAAAACGCTCACCGACGGTAAAACTGCAACCACCGCTACGCTCAGCGATAAGGCTTGGCTTGAGTTATACCGTGGTACCAGCGTTTCTGTAACAATCGACCTTGAGTCCGTCATGGCTGTAAGCAAGGTTGATTTGCAGCAACTGCAGTATAAGGATGCCGGCGCACATTGTTCGCGCTATGTCGAGGTTTATGTGTCCGAAAACGGCACCGACTTCGGCTTTGCAGGCAGAGTTGATGACGACCGTTCCATTACCTACAGTATAAGAAGAATTGTTCCGTTTGTGGTTCAGCTTGATAAAAGCTATAAGGCACGTTATGTCCGTGTAGTTTTCTCGAGCTCCACGTTCACCTATGTCGATGAAATATCGGTATACGGCAGTTCGGATACCTCTTCTGCGGCAACGGCCGAAATCACCAAGACCGAAGACCGCGGAATGTCGGGCGATGTAGACGGTATCAAGAGCGTTTGCTTGATGTATACCTCTGCTTTGACATTTACGGCTGATTTCTTAAAACCCTATTTTGCATATATCGACAGTACGGGCAAAGCGACCGACACTATGTTCGATTCGCTGTTGTTCTTGTCTTTGAAAGACAATGAGGGCGGCTATAAGTATGCACGTCAGAACGACATGAAAGATTTTGTCGCCGATGCATTCCAGCCGAAATATAATGTAGGCGCACTTAATACCGTTGTCGGTGATCTTAAGGACGATCTCGGTCTTCCTGCCGATTATAAGTATCCTATATTCTTAGCGGTTCCCACTATCGGGTACTATTCTCACGCATTTGGTGAGATCGACGGCAAACAGATCTCTTCCAACTCGTTGGAAAACCGTTCTGCAATTACAAAATGGTATATCGACTATGCTGAAGGCCAGTTTAAGAATGCCAACTATCAGAATATCGAACTCAAGGGCTTCTATTGGCTTGCAGAGAGCATCAACCACAGCATTTCCACCCACGAGTCCGAACTTGTAAAATACTTCAACGATTATTCGCACAGCAAGGGTTACAAAACCATGTGGATACCTTACTACAGCTCTTCGGGTATCGATGAAGCAAAAGATCTCGGATTTGACTCGGTTACAATGCAAAGCGGATACGCTTTTAAGACCTCGGCGAATGATGCCGAATTAGGCGCATCAAAGGCGCAGGTCTGCAAGGACGCTGCCGAAAATGCCGCAAAGTTCGGTTTGAACGGTATCGAGTTTGAGGTAGAGGGCATCTCTACAAATGACGTACAGAGATTTACTAGCTATGTTCGTGCGGCATACGGCGCCGGTTTGATAGACCACGGCATGATAACCATGTATCAGGTTGGCAGCGTGCTCTATAACAGCGCTACAGGCGGTAACGCGACCGAAAGACAGGTATATGAACTTACCTATAAATACTGTTCGGGCAAATACACCGAGGCTACTCCTGTAATAAAGAGCGGCAAGACCGTAACGGTTAAGGCTGGCGAATATATCAAAGATAAGGTTGAGGTTGAAGACGAAGACACCAAACGAACCGATCTGAAGATAGCAGAAATCGAAAGACCCGAAGGCATAAATATCAACGTACAGGGCAGCGGTGTCTTTGAAGTAGATGCAACAGGCAGTGAACCCGGTACATATACCACACGTTTCTCGGTAACCGACGGTAACAACGTTTCGAATACCGTAGAAGTCACCGTAATCGTCGAACCCAACCCGAATGCGGGTAACGGTGATGATTCGGGTACTTCGGGTACCGACAACAGCGGCAAAGATAACAGCGGCGACGACAATGGCGCTGACGACGGCAACGAGGATAACAATAATACGTTGATGATTATCCTTATAGCTGTAGGCGCAGTTGTTGTTATTGCCGGCGCAGTTTTTGCGGTTGTAAAAATCCGTTCTAAGAAAAAGTAATCAAGTTTACTAAGGAGTGTATTTAATTATGAAGAAATTCCTTGCTATCATCTTGGTTTGCTTCATGACCCTCTCTTTTGTGGCATGCGGCGGCGACGGTGATGAAGGCAGTGCTGCATTTTCGAACACCGAAAACAGCACCAATAACGATACATCTAAAAACGATTCCTCTAAAGACGATACTTCCAAGACAGAATCTTCGGATGCTTCTTCCGATGCATCTTCCGAGGTATCCGACGAACCCGTAGATGGTGTTGTTTATACCGATAAGTTTGTTTCTTGGGTTGAGTATACCAAATTAATGGATACCTCAACAGCAACAATCAGAGCTTCGTTAAAATCGACAGATCCTACTTCGCTCAGACTTTCCAAGATTAACGAAGCTGTCGGAGAAGGCGATAACGGCATATTCACTTCTGCTTACGGCGAAACCATCGAAGCCGAAGATCAGAGCTATGGTAACTATGCTGTTGCAGTTGTTACATATGACCATAGCAAGTTCTCCTATATCAAGACCGCTTTCTACAAGGCAGGCGAAGCAGATCCCAAGACCGCAATCCCCGAAGACGGATTTGTTATAGTTATCTGGAAGGGCAATGCGGCTAAGATCAATGCTATCGAAGCTGCAAACACCGATATGGCATTCTTCGCTCACGGTATTGTTGTTAACAACGGTCTTGACGCAAAAATCAAGGCTGCTGCTACCGCTCCCGTTATCGACGGCCAGATTTCTTCCGCAGAATACGGCAGTGCCGTATGGAATATTGATGACGACAACGAACTCGTAAGCTACATTCAGTTCGAGGTAGGTGACTACTATGCATCCGCAGATGTTTATCTCACCTATGATGCAAAGAACCTTTACATCGGCGTAATTGTTGACTCTCCCACACACTTTAACAACCTTCCTGCCGAGAGCGCAACCAGCATGTGGAAGCTCGAGTGCATTCAGGTTAACCTCTCTGCATATCCCGCAAACAGCGAGTATATCAGCGAAAACTGGGATTACGCCACCAACCAGACTGCAGTTTCCGACAACGCTATGCGTCAGTACGGCTTCGCTGTAAATGATGACGGCGAAACTATCGACTGCGTATACATGCCCTCGGGCACTGTTGACAATAACTACACCGTAAAGTGTGTACGTGACGATGCAGCCAGCAAGACCTATTACGAAGCAGCTATCGCTTGGGATGAGCTCGGTTCCGGTTCGAATCCTTTCAAGGCTCCCGTTAAGGGCGATCAGATCGGTGTATCGGTTTCTATCAACTGCGGTAACGAAGAAAAGGCGTTCAAAACCATTCAGCTTCGTGACGGCGGCGGTATCATCGGTATCAACGACTGGTCCAAGATCCCCACTATCACTCTCGACTAATTACATACAGACAAACGAGGTAATTCTTTATGAAAATCGGCGTCAGTCTTTATAGCTTTCGCAACTATGCAGAGGAAGACTCTCTTGGTATAAAAGGCTGTATCGACAAGGTTAAAGAGTTTGGCGGCGAGGGCGTAGATTTTATCGAGGTCTCCAAATACGCTAACGACCATGATGCGTATATCGCATATGCGGAGGATATTGGAAACTATTGCAAAACGGTCGGCATTGAGGCATGCTGTCTTTGTGTCGGTTCGGATTTTCTCAATCGTGATATCGATGAGGAAATCAAGCGTGTAAAGGGCTTGGTCGATGTTGCGGCGGCGTATGGTTGCAAAATGATGCGTCACGATGCAACTTCAGGCTATCCTGTATCGGTCAAAAAGACCGGCAGAAGCTTTGATCATGTTTTGCCTATCCTTGCAAGGGCATATCGTGAAGTTACCGAATATGCTGAAACTAAGGGTATTAAGACGTGTATCGAGAATCACGGTTTCTTTGCACAGGATCCCGAGCGCGTTGAAAAACTGATAAATGCAGTAAACCACCCCAATTTCGGCGCATTGGTCGATATCGGCAACTTTGCTTGCTCGGATACAGATCATAATTACGCCGTCGGTCTGCTTGCACCGTATGCCTTCCACGCCCATGCGAAGGATTTTCATAAGAGGAGCGGCTCGCTCGATAATCCGGGTGAGGGCTGGTTCCAATCTCGTGGCGGTAACTATCTCCGCGGCGCGATAATCGGTCACGGCGATGTACCTGTCCGTCAATGTGTTCAAACGCTCAAGCGTAACTCCTACGACGGCTTCCTTACTATCGAGTTCGAGGGTATGGAAGATTCGCTAAAGGGGATACGCATAGGTTGCGAAAACCTCAAGCGTTTTATGAATCAATAAAATCAACACTTACATATGGGGCGCATGTATGGCGCCCCATATGTTGATTAGGCATAATATGAGAAAAAGACCTGAAATCCCGCCCGAACAAAGGCGGGACACCACTGCAGATAAAAAGAAAATAAAAAAGGCACTAATAGTTATAGTTTGTGCATTTGCGGCACTAGGCGTGCTGTTGGGCATTCTTGCCTTGGTAACCGAGCTTTTAAAGTCGGATAACGACGATATATCGTACGAGGATTTTCGTTTTTTTGAGCCGGATTACAGCAAAAATATTTTAGAAGATGAATTATATCTTATCCATAACAGATCTATTTATTACACGCGCTACGGTATAGAAAATATCATCACGGAATCAAACGCTAAAGGTATTTCACCGTCGGCATCGCTTTTTTATGATTATTTTAACTGTATAATCAACGGCGATTATCAGCAATATCCCCAATTTTTTACACAGGCTCTCCTCAACTCGGGCGACTTTTCTGTTCCCGAAAAATTCACTATGCAGGGGCTTTACGATATCCACGTTACATTGCACAGTGTGCAGAACGTGGACGGCATGGAGGGTGTAAACGCCGAGATATATGAGGTCAGCTATCGAATTTTCGAAAATAACGGGACGTTTAGGCGCGATATCCTTCCGGATGAAAGCCGCACACTCGTCTTTGAAGTATATATTTCCGGCGGCACGGCAAAGATCAATTCAATCGGAAACCTTGTCGTCGGCTGATAACAATTACCTTTTGAAAGGAGAAATTGTATTATGAATTCTGCAAATTATTCCCGCGAGATTGAGGAATTCGAGCGTCGTATAAAGGAATTAAAAGAAAAGACAAATACGTTATTGGGCGAGCTTAAGAGCGAGGTACGCTCGATACGCGACCGCGACCCTGCCGCTACAAGCGATGCAGAGGTGCTGTTGCTTTATCCCGGCTTGCACGCAGTGCTTGCGCATAGGCTTGCACATAAGCTGTATAAGGCAGGCAAATTATTTGCGGCAAGGGCAGTAAGCCAGGCAGCACGCAACGCAACGGGCATCGAGATACATCCCGGCGCGCAGATAGGCAAGGGGCTTTTTATCGACCACGGCTGTGCGGTCGTAATAGGCGAAACAACGGTCATAGGCGATAACTGTACGATCTATCAGGGCGCAACGCTTGGCGGTACAGGCAAGCACGTAGGGAAGCGTCACCCCACTATAGGCAATAACGTTATGATAGGCGCAGGCGCAAAGGTTTTGGGACCGATAACTATCGGTGATAATTCAAAGATCGCCGCAGGTGCCGTGGTGCTAAAGGATATCCCCGAGAACTCTACCGCTGTAGGCGTGCCTGCACGCGTAGTTCGCAGTAAAAATACCGTATGCGAGCAAACACTCGATCAACTTAACGTACCCGACCCTGTTGCACAGGAACTCAGCCTCCTGCGCAGCCGCATAGAAGAGCTTGAAAAGAAATTGATGAGCGACACCAACGAATAAATATAAAATAACAAGTCATAAACAAAACCCCGAAAACTATATGTTTTCGGGGTTTTTGTCTGAAAGTAAGGGGGGCGCAAAGAATCGCGTAGCGCGTATAGTTAAAGAAGTCCTAAATTTAATAGTGTCATGTAAACAATATTTGGATTTGCTTTTTCATTTCAAGTAATCTTCTTATAATGCTAAAGCAATCAAAAGGATTCTTTACTCTTTTGTAAGTCTCATAACCCTAATTACTCTATGTTTAAGACAAAGACTCATAATGCTTATATAATCATCATGATTAATAAAGAGTCTTATGTAAAAGAAAAAGAGTCATAAAGATTC